>NZ_KV802735.1:91924-155160 GCF_001810825.1 Streptococcus sp. HMSC076C08
CGTGGTTTGAATTTGATTTTTGAAGAGTATAAAAATAAAAATAGGCAAAGACCTAGTCCTGCCCATTTCTTATCTACTTGATAATACCGTCAATGCTAAGGCAATGGCTAGCCAGAAAAAGACTAAAATACCTGTCAAACGTTGCATCACAGCTTCAAAACCACGCGCTTTACTACGTTCAAACAAATCACCTGAGCTGGCATCAAATACATTGCTGGATTGGTTCTTAGTTGGTTGCATGAAAATCGCAATCACAATCACAACAGATAATACTAATAAAATGGTTAATAATAGGTTATACATATCAAACTCCTTAAAATCCCTATTATTTTACCATAAATTCTACTTAGATTCAAGATGTAAAGTTACTTTTCTTTCCTTTGGACAATATTTTAACACCTCAATCTTGTCTGGATGGGTTTTGGAGTTCTTACTGGTTAGATAATTCATGCTGCCACAAGAGGAGCACTTGAGATTGATTTTTACTCGCACTAGATTTCCTTTACTTTTAATAATGATCTAAATTGCACTAAGTTACATAAACAACTGAAAGCCACACAGGCTGCTGTCGCATAAAAGACAGCATGGTAGCCCAAATATCCTGCAACTGCGGATCCCGCCATAGGTCCAATCACTCCACCGAGATAAAAAAAGACTTGGTTGAAGGCGAAAATCCTTGAAATACCTGATTTTGGAGTCATTTTGCTAAGAAGGGCATTGACACCTGGTATGAGAGCTCCCGTTCCCAGACCAAAGAGAAAACGATACAAGCCAAGTTGAAGGGGGCTGGTTGCATGGGCACAAAGAAGGTAAATGATGACGGAATAAATCTGAGCCGCGACCAACAATCTATGATTCCCTACCTTATCGCCAAGTTTTCCTAGAATTCCAGCACTCATCATGCTAGAAAATCCCATGCTGGATACGATTAGTCCTGATACAAAGAGGAGATTCTCAGTCTGTCCTAAGTCCCGCACATAGAGAGCTAGAATGGGGCCAATTGATTGAGCTGAAAATTGAATGACAAAGCTCGTCAAAAATAGATTCACTAAAAGCCTAGGATACTTGAAAGAAGAAAATACTTCTTTCGTTGGGATAGTCTTCTCCTTAGCTACTGGCTGAAAATCTTCCTTGATAAAGAAAATGGTTAGGATTGCAGCTAAAAATAAGAAAGCGCCTACCAATAAAAAAACATTACGAATGCCAAAAATTTCAGCAATAAAGCCTCCAACAAAGGGGCCCGTCAGTGTTCCCGCAACTACACCTGTAGATAGAGTCCCCAGAGCCGCTCCCGACTTATCTTTAGGTACCTGACTAGCAATCAAGGCTGTTGCATTGGGAACGAATCCAGTAAATACACCATTGAGCAAGCGCAGAAAGAGTAGCCAATAGATATTTGGCACGAAGGCCAAACCTCCCATAGTGATGGTCATGGCAAGCCCAGCTCGAATCATCATGGGCTTTCGACCGTACTTGTCAGCAAGAATACCCCAGATAGGAGAAACTAGAGCTGCTGAAACAGCCGAAACTGAGATGGCTAATCCAGCATAAAAAGCAACTTGGTCTCCTTCAATTCCCAACTGCTCCACAAAGATAGGCATGAAAGGAACGATCAAGGAAATGCTGGCGCCCGTTAGAAAACTACCGAACCAGGCGACACGAAGATTCTCTTTCCAACTAATCTCTTGCACAGCTATCGCCTCCTTCAAGTAACTTCACTACTTGAGCCACAAGCTGATCACGACTGCCATTGTTATCTAATATATGACTTGCCAATTTTCTCTTTTCTGCTAAAGACCACTGGGCGGAAAGACGGGACTCTGCTACTTCCTTAGAAAGATGATCCCGTTTCATGAAACGTTCTACCTGAACATCTCGGTCCACATAGACCAGCCATGTTTCATCAAACCAGTTGGCATATCCCTGTTCAAAAAGTAGGGGAATATCCATGAAAAAGATAGCTTCTGTCTGAGCTAACTGATCTCGCAATGCTGCCAGTTCTTCACGAATGATCTCTCCTTGTGTTTTCTTAGACCATTCTCGCTCCTCAGGATTTGAAAAGATGAGACTAGCCAAGAGAGGGCGATTAAGTTCTCCATTTTCAAGGATAATTTCCTGTCCAAAGTGCTGAACTAAGAGCTGATAAAGACGACCACCAGGTTTTTGTAGTTGGTGGACGACTGCGTCAGCATCGACCACTCGAAAGCCTTGCTCTCTTAGGAAATTTGTCACAGTTGACTTACCCGAGGCAATTCCTCCTGTGATTCCGATGATTTTTCCCATCAGTCCCTCCTTTGACACTGAGGACAAAAATGAGTTCCTCGTCCACCGAGCTGGAATTTCTCAATGAAGGTGCCACAGCGGGAACATGCTTGTCCAGTCTTATCATAGACCTGATGGAAGTCCTGCATGGTTCCGTCTTCCCCAAAGGCATTGGTATAGGTGCGAATGGTAGAGCCACCCTTTTCAACTGCCTGTCCTAAAACAGCAATGGTCTGGTCATGAATAGCTAACGCTTCTGCTGCTGTCAAAGTCTGGGAAGGTCTAGCTGGATGGACCTGCGCTCGCCAGAGGACCTCATCCACATAGATATTTCCAAGACCAGCGACCAAGGTTTGGTCTAGGAGGTGGGATTTGATAGGCTTTTTAGACTTGGCTAGAGCAGCTTGGAAGGACTGCAAATCAAAGTCCTGCTCTATTGGCTCAGGTCCTAATTTTTTAGAAACAAAGTAGGCGTCCAATAGGTCGGGGGCAAGCAGTTCCATGGTACCAAACTTGCGCACGTCCTCATATACAAGAGTGCTTCCATCCTCAAAATGAATCAAAACATGGGCATGCTTGCGTTCAGGAACCTGATCCGGATAGTAAAAATACTTGCCCTCCATCCGCAAATGGGAAATCAAGACCTTGTCTTTCAGGTAAAAAAGCAAATATTTCCCACGGCGTCCTATTGACTCAATTACTCGACCAGGCACTTCCTTTCGAAACTCGTCCAAATCTGTCTTGATCATCTTAGGATAAGTAATCTCTATATTAGAAATCTTCTTTCCCAAAATCAATTTTTCTAAGCCACGACGAACCGTTTCAACCTCTGGTAATTCAGGCATAAATCCTCCTTCTGTAAAAACAAGAAGCAGGCATGAGCCCACCTCTACTTAGTATTCTTTTTCATTATAGCCAAAGTCAGCCAAATCTAGTTTTTTATCACGCCAGTTTTTCTTGACCTTGACCCAAGTTTCTAGAAAGACCTTGTCTCCTAGCATGAGTTCAATATCACGACGGGCCATGGTCCCAATTTTCTTGAGCATAGCACCACCTTTTCCGATGATAATGCCTTTTTGGCTATCACGCTCCACCATGATGGTTGCACGGATGTGAACCTTGTCTGTCTCTTCATCACGCTTCATGGAGTCAACTACCACTGCAACTGAGTGAGGAATCTCTTCTCGAGTTAGGTGCAAGACTTTCTCACGAATCATTTCTGAAACCAAGAAACGCTCAGGATGGTCTGTGATTTGATCAGCTGGGAAATACTGGAAACCTTCCTCTAGATTTTCACTGAGGATGTCAATTAGACGAGAAACGTTATTTCCCTGAAGGGCTGAGATAGGAACAATCTCCTTAAAGTCCATTTGATTACGGAAGTCATCAATTTGAGCCAAAAGCTGATCTGGATGAACCTTGTCAATCTTATTCACCACCAGAATCACAGGAACCTTGGCAGCTTTCAGACGCTCGATAATCATATCGTCGCCCTTACCACGTGGCTCATCAGCTGGCACCATGAATAGAACAGTATCCACTTCACGCAGAGTACTGTAGGCAGATTCCACCATGAAATCTCCAAGAGCTGTCTTAGGCTTGTGAATCCCTGGCGTGTCGATAAAGACAATCTGCTCCTTATCCGTGGTGTAAATCCCCATGATTTTATTGCGCGTTGTTTGCGCCTTGTCACTCATGATAGCAATCTTTTGCCCCATAACGTGATTTAAAAAGGTTGACTTCCCAACATTGGGACGTCCTAAAATGGCTACAAAGCCTGATTTAAATGTCATAATTTCCTCTTATTGTTTAAAATAGTAAATCCCAAATGCGTGGGAGAAAGATAAGTGCACCAATCACTGCGGCAAGAAGGGAAACCACAAGCACGGCACCAGCTGCCATGTCCTTGGCTTTCTTTGCCAACATAGAAAAGTGATAGTGACTGGCTAGATCCACCACATTTTCGATAGCAGAGTTAATAATCTCAAAGGCTACTACCAAGAAAATGCTCATTAGGAGAAAGAGCCATTCGATTCGTGACACCTGAAAAACAAAACCTGCAAGAATGACCACTAGAGCCGTCACTGCATGTTTTCGCATATTGCGTTCTTCCTTAATGGCAGTCAGAATTCCTGTAAGGGCAAATTCTAAACTGGATACAAGGTCACGATTTTTCCATTTTCGTTTATTGTCTTGTGAGTCCATAGGCTGTCAAAATTTCTTCTTGTAAACCGAACATCTCCGCTTCTTCTTCCGGAGTGTAGTGATCGTAGCCGTTAATGTGTAAAAAGCCGTGTACTGCCAAGAAGCCCATCTCACGCTCAAAGCTGTGACCGTATTCCTCAGCCTGCTCATGCGCTTTATCGATAGAGATGAACAGTTCCCCAATATAGGCATCAAACTCAGACATCATCTCTGCCAATTCAGGATTTTCAAGCAAATCTTCTTCATCAAAGGCAATGTCCAACTCTGGTTTATACTCAAGGCTGATGACATCTGTCGGACGATCTGTATCACGGTACTCCAGATTGAGTTCGTGGCTACGCTCGTTGGTCACAAAAGTGACTGCCATCTCCTTGTCTTCTTTTCCTATTTTTTGGGCTGCAAATTCCAAAATTTCTTGGGTTTGTTGCAAGATTTCTTGTGAAACTTGACCAGTTTCATCTACCATTTCAATATACATGTACTTCTCGATTCTCTTTACTTGGCTTTATTATACCACATTTCCATGATTTTATTCTACCTTTTTGATATAATACTATGGAATACAATCACAAGGAGAGAACGATGTCATTTGACGGATTTTTTTTACACCACATGATTGAGGAATTGCGAAGAGAGTTAGTCAATGGTCGCATCCAGAAAATCAATCAACCTTTTGAACAAGAATTGGTCTTGCAAATCCGCAGCAATCGCCAAAGCCATCGCCTGCTCCTCTCTGCTCATCCCGTTTTTGGTCGCATCCAGCTGACCCAAACAACCTTTGAAAATCCAGCCCAACCTTCCACTTTTATCATGGTTTTGAGAAAGTATTTGCAGGGTGCCCTGATTGAGTCGATCGAGCAAGTGGAAAATGACCGTATTGTGGAAATCACGGTTTCCAATAAAAACGAAATTGGAGATCATATCCAAGCTACCTTGATTATCGAGATCATGGGCAAACACAGCAATATTCTCCTTGTCGATAAAAGTAGCCATAAAATCCTCGAAGTCATCAAACACGTCGGCTTTTCACAAAATAGCTACCGTACCTTACTTCCAGGTTCGACCTATATCGCTCCGCCAAGTACCGAGTCTCTCAATCCATTTACCGTCAAGGATGAAAAGCTCTTTGAAATCCTGCAAACACAGGAACTAACAGCAAAAAATCTTCAAAGTCTCTTTCAAGGTCTAGGACGTGATACGGCAAATGAATTGGAAAACATTCTTGTCAGTGATAAACTGTCTACTTTCCGAAACTTCTTCGGGCAAGAAACCAAGCCTTTCCTAACGGAGACTTCTTTCAGCCCAGTTCCTTTTGCAAATCAGGTGGGAGAGCCTTTTGCCAGTCTCTCTGATCTTCTGGATACCTATTACAAAGATAAGGCAGAGCGCGATCGCGTCAAACAGCAAGCCAGTGAGCTCATTCGCCGTGTTGAAAATGAACTTCAAAAAAATCGTCATAAGATAAAAAAACAAGAAAAAGAGTTACTAGCGACAGACAATGCTGAGGAATTTCGCCAAAAAGGGGAATTGCTGACAACCTTCCTCCACCAAGTGCCTAATGACCAAGATCAGGTTACCTTGGACAACTACTACACCAACCAACCTATCACCATTGCGCTTGATAAGGCCTTGACTCCCAGCCAGAATGCTCAACGCTACTTTAAACGCTATCAGAAGCTCAAAGAAGCTGTCAAATACCTGACTGAGTTGATCGAAGAAACCAAGGCCACCATTCTTTATCTAGAAAGTGTCGAAACCGTACTCAACCAAGCTGGACTGGAAGAAATCGCTGAAATCCGTGAAGAATTGATCCAAACAGGCTTCATTAGAAGACGCCAACGCGAGAAAATTCAGAAACGCAAAAAACCAGAACAGTATCTGGCGAGCGATGGCAAGACCATCATCTATGTCGGTCGAAACAATCTTCAAAATGAAGAGTTGACCTTTAAAATGGCCCGCAAGGAGGAACTTTGGTTCCATGCCAAGGACATCCCTGGAAGCCACGTCGTCATCTCAGGAAATCTTGATCCATCTGATGAAGTCAAGACAGATGCAGCTGAACTAGCTGCCTACTTCTCCAAAGGGCGTTTGTCAAATCTAGTTCAAGTGGATATGATTGAAGTCAAGAAACTCAACAAACCAACTGGTGGAAAACCTGGCTTTGTAACCTACACAGGACAAAAGACCCTCCGCGTTACACCAGATCCAGAAAAAATCGCATCTATGAAAAAATCCTGATTTCAAGTGAAATCAGGATTTTCGTTTACATTTTACTCTGCAATCAAGGTTTCCAAACCAACCTTCATCATATCGGTGAAGGTATTTTGGCGTTCTTCTGCAGTGGTGTCTTCATCTGGATTGACCAAGCTATCAGAAATGGTCATGATAGCAAGTGCATCGACGTGGTGTTGGGCAGCCAAGTAGTAGAGGGCTGCTGCTTCCATTTCCACAGCTTTAACTCCCCATTTACCAAGTTCGATGTTCTTTTCAAAGTAGTTTGAGTAAAAGACATCAGATGACAAGACGTTCCCAACGTGGGTTGTCATACCGAGTTCTTTAGCGATATGGTAGGCCTTGTCAAGCAAATCAAAGCTAGCGATTTGTGGGAAATCATACTGTGGCCAGTCATTGCGGATGATGTTTGAGTTGGTTGCAGCTGCTTGCGCCAAAACCAATTCACGGACATGAACATCTTCATTTAATGAACCCGCAGTTCCCACACGAATCAATTTCTTCACTCCGTAGTCTACAATCAACTCACGGGCATAGATAGAAATGGACGGCATTCCCATCCCAGTTCCCATGACCGATACACGGTGACCCTTGTACGTACCAGTGTAGCCAAACATGTTCCGCACTTCGTTAAAACAAACAGCATCTTCAAGGAAATTCTCCGCAATAAACTTAGCACGAAGAGGATCCCCAGGAAGAAGAATTTTATCAGCAATTTCACCCTGCTGAGCAGCAATATGGATAGACATAATATAAGATACCAAACCCGTCAAAAAGCGAAGGGAAAATAGGAGTTTGGTGCAGTGAGCGATGCTCGCTAGACCAACTATCTTTTTCCCACTGCTTTTAGGGTGGGTTCAATTCCTTTCTTTCTTAATTTTTATGATATAGAAGAGAACAGTCCGAGTTCAATTCAAAACCGAACTCCCCTTCCTTTCTGAATTTCTAGAAAAGTTTCCGCTCGTGTTCAAATTTGAACACACGCTCTACCTTTCTTTATTGTATATTTAGGATAGCGACAGAGAACAAAGTAAAAATAGGAAACTGACGAAGCATCGCAGATGCTAGACAGTTTATCTTTTTCACGCAGTTCTCTGCCCGTATTCAGTTCAGCAAATACGGTTTACCCATCCTTTCTTTCTTGATTTTAAATTTAAATATTTCACAGAACAATTAGCCCGAGTTTGACTATAACTCAGATACTCTGCCTTTCTGTAGTTCCTAGTTTACCAATGAATCTAAAAATGCATACAGTTTTGCATTCATTTCAGAATAATCGTTTCCACGTAATTCTTCTGGTGTTTGAACAAAAGGCAACTTTTCACTTTGCTCTCTTAATTTCTCCTCACCATCCGCAGCAATCAATAATTCTACTGCGTCTGGATCAAATTCCAAATGAGCCTGAAAGGCATAATGTTTTGGACTGAAGCGAATAATTTGGCGTGGACAACCTTGACTGGTCGCCAAGACGACAGCTTCATCTGTCAGCCCTGGCATATCACCGTGCCAGTGGCCGGTTTCTATGGTTTCTCCGAACAAGCTGAAATGAGGATCTGTTAGACCTTGCATCGTCAATGTCACAGGATAAACGCCGATCTCGCGCTCTGGACTATGTTCATACTTCGCACCATAGGCAACAGATAGGAGTTGCGCACCAAGACAGACACCAACAATATAGATATCTGCAGCAATCGCTTCTTTCATAAAAGCAAGCTCAGCCTTTGGATCATAGTATGGGAAGTTTTCTCTATCCTCATCAGGTGATTGAGGACCACCCATGACAATCAGAAAATCAATCCCGTCAATTGTTTCAGGAAGAGGTTCTTTTTCATAAACCTTTGTTGATGTAATTTGATGACCTCGTTCTATAGCCCATTTTAGATATGCGCCTGGAACCTCAAATGTCTCATGTAAAATAAAGTGAACTCTCATGACATTACAATTCAGCAAGAATCGCTTTAAGCAAGCCTTTGAAGTCACCTTTAACACGTTCAGTCACTTCTACAACTTCTTCGTGGTTGAGTTCTTCTTGGAAACCAGCAGCATGGTTAGTAATACATGAAATACCGAGAACTTTCAAGCCTGAGTGGGCTGCCACAATAACTTCAGGAACAGTAGACATACCGACTGCATCTGCTCCAAGTGTCTTATAGGCACGAATCTCTGCTGGTGTTTCATAAGTCGGACCAGTCACACCAATATAGACACCTTCATCAAGCTTGATACCAAGTTTTTTAGCCACTTCATGGGCAGTAGCGCGGTATTCTGGTGTGTAGGCCTTAGACATATCAGGGAAACGTGGACCAAAGTCATCCAAATTTTCACCCATCAATGGATTTTGACCCGTCATGTTGATATGGTCTGAGATAGCCATCAAGGTACCAGGACCATACCCAATACCACCAGCTGCATTGGTTACAATGACACCTTCGCATCCGAGAACTTTCATCACACGTACTGGGAAAGTCACGACTTCAAGAGAATTTCCTTCGTAGAAATGGAAACGACCTTGAAGTGCCAAGACCTTGCGACCTGCAAGATTTCCATATACCAATTTACCAGCGTGACCGACTACTGTCGAACGACCCCAGTTTGGAATGTCTGCATAGTCTACTACAACTGGATTTTCAATTTCTTCTGCCAATTCTCCAAGTCCTGATCCAAGGATTAAACCAAACTCAGGCGCTTGGATTCCTTTATCTTTCAGAAAAGCAGCTGTTTCTTTGATCTTATTTAAAAATGTCATTGTGTCTCCTTTATTATTTTTTTATCATTTGACCAATTTTGTCAAAAGTTTTAGCATTACGAATGGTGATTTGGCGGTAGAAAGGCATCTTGAGTAAGTACTTGTGATAGGCCGTTTCGTAGTATGATTCTTCGGAATATTTTCCCCAGAAAATACCAAGTTTTCCAAAATGAACGACTTCATCTTCCAGTTCCAAACTGTCCACTTTCTCGATGACTTGATCCACATCCAAGCCCTCCGTATAAAAGAGGACATCTTTTCGAGCCAAGTCTTTGGCCCACCAATCTGGCAGATTTTCCAGCTCTGCTTCATAATCTTCCTGACTCAGCAAAGAAAAGCTCTGAATAAATGGATAATGGACTTCAAAGAAAGCCTCTAACTTTTCAATCAATTGGGCTTTGGGAGCCGTCGAAGTAAAGAAAATGTTGCCACTATTGATGTAGGTTTCAACCTTTTCCAATCCCAACTCTGTCAGTTCTTGACGAAGTTGAGCCATGACAACCTTATTTTTCCCTCCGACATTAATGCCCCGAACAAGTAAAGCACATCGCGTCATCTTATACCAACTTATCTAAGAAACTTTCCCCAATCATGGCAGTTTCAACACCAAAGTTATCCGCAACTGTTGCTGAGATATCTGCAAAATGTCCAACTGGAATGACACCATTTCCCTTAAAGCTAGGACTGTAAGCCAAAAGTGGAATGTATTCACGAGTGTGGTCTGTTCCTGCATAGGTCGGGTCATTTCCATGATCCGCAGTAATCAAGAGAAGGTCATTCTCTCTCATGGCAGCGATAATTTCAGGCAAGCGTTCATCAAACTCATGCAAGCAATCACGGTAGCCATGAGCATTGCGGCGGTGTCCATAAAGGGCATCAAAGTCAACCAAATTTGTGAAGGAGAATCCTTTTTCAAACTCAGCAAGGCCCATAGTCTTCAAGAGTGTATCAATTCCATGACTATTTGACTTGTTGTGGCCCATGTCATGATTGATACCAGCGCCATTAAAGATATCGTTGATTTTACCAACAGCGTAAGTATCGATACCTGCTTCGTTCAATTTATCTAAAACAGTCGGTGCAAATGGAGATACAGCCAAGTCACGACGATTTGCAGTTCGTGTGAAGTTTCCAGGCTCACCAACATAAGGACGGGCAATGATACGACCAAGAAGAGCTGGGCGCTCAAGGGTGATCGAACGAGCGTATTCACAGATACGATAAAGTTCATCTAAAGGAATGATATCTTCGTGGGCAGCAATTTGCAAAACAGGGTCAGCTGAAGTATAGATAATCAACTCTCCAGTTTCCATTTGACGTGGTCCGAAATCATCGATAACAGCCGTACCTGAGTATGGTTTGTTGGCTTCACGAATGACCTTGCGCCCTGAAAATTCTTCGATTTTTGTCAGGATTTCTTCTGGGAATCCGTTCCAGAAAGTATCGAAAGGCTCGGTAATATTGAGTCCCATGATTTCCCAGTGTCCAGTCATGGTGTCCTTACCTAGAGATACTTCTTCCAATTTTGTTGCATAACCTGTTGGATTACTTTCAGCTGGTACAGTCTTAAGAGGCGCTTCGCGAGGAATATTTCCTAGACCGATTTTAGCCATGTTTGGCACATTCAAACCAACTGTTTTTGAAATGTGTCCCAGTGTGTCAGAAGCTCCGTCTGGAACCCCTGCATTGACAAAGTTATTGGCATCTGGCGCAGCACCGATTCCCACAGAATCCAGTACCACCAAGTGAATACGATTAAATTTTGACATAGTGTATCTCCTTATTATGTTGATTAGTTTGCTTTTGTTGAAGTTAAAATCTGAACACCATCTCGTCCCGCTACGATGACCTTATCCACCATTTGGTTGAACAAGCCATGCTCAACGACACCAACGACATGGTCCAATTCTTGCCCAAAGGCAATCGGATCTTCAATGACATCCAAGGCTAGGTCAATGATAAAGTTACGCATATCGGTCACAAAACGTTGACCGTCTTTTTCACGGAAACTTGGTTTGTAGCCAGCTCGCTTAAACCGACGAAAGACCTGTTCTGCACCATACTGAACCACTTCCACAGGCAATTTAAAAGCACCTAGTTTCTCTACCAGTTTGCTTTCATCGACCACCCAAATGTATTCTTTTGAGGGCGTTGCGACAACCTTCTCCATCAGAAGGGCACCACCACCACCTTTGATCCCGTTGAACTGACTATCTACTTCATCCGCCCCGTCAACTGTCACATCGACAAAATCCACTTGATCAATCGACTTGAGTGGGATGTTTAGTCCTTCAGCCTGTTTACTGGTCACACTGGAAGTTGTCACAGCAGTAATCTGCAAACCTTCTTCCTTGATCCGACGACCTACTTCTTCTACGAAATAGTAGGCAGTTGATCCAGTACCGAGTCCAACAACCATACCATCCTTGACAAACTCAGCAGCCTTGATACCTGCCATCTTTTTCAGATTCTCCACTTAAATACCTCCATTAAAGAGCTATTTTTATTATAACATGTATCCGTTTTTATTTCATGGATACACTGGAAAAACCCGAACATTTTTATTTCGGGTTTTGGTGTCCTATTTAACCATATCAGGATCGTAATCATAGAATCCTGTGTCGAGGAAACGGTTTTTAGGGTGTAACTTGCGCACTTCCTCATCTAACAAGAAAGCTTGGTCATGGCTGAAATTCCCCTCTTGAATCAAGCTACGTGCTTGGATAAAGAGTTTAGCAATTTCTACAAAATTCTGACCAGGTGTGTAGAGCCCCTCTAGCTTCCAGTGAGTGAAACCATGTTCTACTAATTCTGTCAATTTGGTCATCAAATCAAGGTCGTTATTTGCAAAGATGTGGGTGCCATGATTGTCTTCAAAGATAGAGTAATGGCTTTCTGGGTCACTTGGTTCTGCCAAGAAGAGGTCACGCTTACGCGTCTTTTCATCATCGATATGTGTAAAGTTATAGTAGTTTTGTAAGAGCGGACGCTTAGAATGGTGAATGACACTAGCCCCATAAACCAAGACTTCAGCAGGAATTTCCAAAATCTCTGGCATCTTGAAGAGCTCAGCAGATGGAATTTCACGCGCCAAAACCGCCTCAGATGCACCAGCCTTTTGGCCCCAGAAGTTAATCTGACGGCTGCTTGTCACCATGGTTGAAGCATCGTAGATGGTCTTAAAGGAATAACCATCACGGTTGACTACATAAAAGACACCTGCATCCCCAACAGTAATATAGTCTGTCTTGATTTCTTCCAAGAAGTCTAGAAAAGGCTTGATTCGGTCCATCATATCTTGGTGCATGAGGGCATTAACCGCGACAATCAATTCCTTGCCTGCTTCATGAACCAACTTAGCGATGGTGCGTAAGTCTTCATAACTAAAGGTTGTTGGCAGACGAAGGCCAAAATCTTTCTCACCGACGTAGATACGGTCTACGTCAGCTTCGAGTAACTGTTCAACTTGTTCAATACTTTCAGCAGTTGCTGTAATGATAATCTTTTCCATAAGAAAAATTATACCACATTTCTCAAAAATCAGCTATGGGTATTGAGAGTTTCACAAAAGGTTAAACTCATTTCTATTTTTCCCAATCAAAAAGTGAACAGTAACTTGTACCATTCACTCTATTTTATGCATGTGTTTCTTCAACTAGGTGACCATCATTCATGACATAAATACGGTCAACCTTATCAAGAAGGCGTGTATCGTGTGTAATCATGACAACTCCTCTACCTTGTTCGTGAGCAATGGCAGCCAACATTTCCGTTACTTGGTAGGCACGTTGGGTATCCAGACTGGCTGTCGGCTCATCTGCAAGCACAATACTTGGATTGTTATAAAGCGCTCTAGCAATCGCGGCACGCTGACGTTCGCCACCCGATAAGGCCTTAGGATAATGATCTTTTACTTTTTCCAAATCCAACAACTCAAAGAGTTCTTTTCGGTCACTTTTACTATTTTCCCCCTTATCCAGTCTGTCTATCAAATCCAGCTGTTCCTTGACTGTTAGGAAAGGAATTAGGTTTGAAGCCTGAAGAATGAAACCAAACTCTCTAAAACGGAGGTCTGTTTTCTCCTTCTCCGTCAAACTGCCTGTTTCCTTCCCCTTTACTAGAATCTTTCCACTCGATGCTTCCTGAAGTTGTCCTAGAGTTGTTAGAAAGGTCGTCTTGCCAGAGCCAGAAGGCCCAACGATAGCCACGAACTCTCCCGCATTTAGCTGAAAATTCGTCTCATGCAGGGCTACGACTTTCATCTTTCCTTCTCCGTAAGTTTTTGTCACTTGAGTCATTTCAATCAATGCTGTCATACTATTCTCCTTATCACTCTGCAATCGCAGTAATCGGGTCCACCTTTAACAAGCGTGGAAGTGAAATGACACCACCTAGAAGGGCCATCAAGGAAATTACCAAACTTAGGACAGAGTAAGCTATCCAACTCGGATAGAAAAAGAAGGTAGCTGGTAAGACTAAAATCATTCCTCCGATTGCCAGCAAGGCTAAAGCAATCCCCATACCAGCTAGGAGGAAGATTTGACAGAACAGAGACCATACAATGGTTTTGATCTGTATTCCTTGAGCTCGCATTATTCCATAAAGTCCTAGTTTTTGGATGGTAATGATATAGACAAAAATCCCCACAATCAAGCCTGTGATGACAATCATAGCAAGAATCATTCCTGAAAATACATTCACCTGAGGTGTGTAACCAGGAATTTTTGATATCATTTTTGGAATGGAAATCTGTTTCAGACCATCCCCAGCCACTTCTATATCATTTTTCAATACCAAGGCAGAGATGGAACGATTGGCTTTCAAGGTTCCTTGTAAGGTCCAATAAGTTGTCAGACTCGTAAAGACAACAGGCTCGGTGAAAAATTTATTTCCTTGAGTCAGGCCTACAATCTTGTAACTTGAATCGCTTCCATTGAGCTGAATGGCATCGCCTAGCTTCATCCCATAGTTCTCAAAAGACTGATCCACGACAACCTCATCATCTCCTTCAGGATAACGACCCTCCGTCAAACTAGGTGAGATAAAAGAGTCCCAGTCTTGAGCAAAGATGGAAACATTGACCTTTTCACTACCATCGACTAGATTGGTTACAGCAAACATATAGCCCAATGGAGCAGCCTCTTCAGAACTCTTATCCTTGTAGTCCTTTTCAGGAATAAAAGATGCCGTCAAATTATCATTTGCGTAGTCAGATAAAACCACCCCCGTCGCTTGCCAATTATCAATAGCTGCTCGGTTGTTTCGCACAAGACCAAGAGCTAGACTGGTCATAAAAAAGACCATAAAAGCGATAAGAAAAATGGTAGTTAGAATCAAACTATATCGAAGTTTGTTTCGTAATATCTCTTTGATAGCAAGATACATGCTTATCTCCTTTTACTTTTCCCAGAGGTAGCAAAAAGCCACCCAGTCCAATAGACAGAATCTCTGTCTTATCATCCATTCAAAACAACTCCTATCAATACTCTTCAAAAGTATCCAGGTAGCAACTCAACAAATCATCTTAGGAAAAGCCTCAGCTTACTATCAATTTATATAAGTTATCCTTTCCTTTCTCAGTATATTTATAAAAGAGAAGGTCAGGTCATCTGTTTTAAGTGTAACATCCATGCTATCATTTTCCCTAGTGGGTGTCAAGAAGAGAGACTTAGAAGTTGATAAGAGACTTTAGTAGTTTTGTAACAATTCTGTAATAATTCTCTGCATAAAAAATGATAAAATAGTTATGTACTGTTAAGGAGAGAATCATGTCCGCAAGAAAACTAGAAGCTTATGAGTTTGAACAAGCTCCCGAATCGAAACAAACTCCGCTTTACCAAGATTACACACCTGAAGCCCCAGTCGGCCCTAACCTAAAAGAGATTTTATTTTTTGTAAATATCGCTTGTTTCTGTATTTTTATGGCACTGTTTAGTTTTATCTTTTTAGCTATAAAATTAAATACAGCTTTGTCCTTTATCGCTGCAATGGGGCTTAGTTTCGCCCTTTTACAACTTCAACGAAAGATAATGAAACGAAAATTTTTAAAATAAAGGTTGGTACTACTACCAACCTCTTTTCCAGTTATCAAAAAAGACAGTTATATAACTGTCTTTTTTATTTATTCTTACGTTTTGAAGGAGATTGAATAGCGATCTTAACTTCAAAAATTGTTCCTCTAGGTTTGTTATCTTTTACGCTAATCGTTCCTCGCAAGGCATCTACGATTTGCTTGGCCAAGGATAGTCCAAGACCAAAGCCACCTTTCTGACGGGTTCTTGCCTTGTCTACACGGTAAAATCGGTCAAAGATTTTCTTCTTGTCAGTAGCTGCGATTCCAATCCCATTATCTGTCACTGTAAGATAGAGGTGGCGATCTGTAGCATGAACTACAAACTCAATTTTCCCATCTTCTTCAGTATACTTGATGGCATTGTCAAATAAGATGGTCATGAGCTGTTTTAGAAGCAACTGATCGGTCATGAAGGGACGATAAATCCGATTTTCGTAGTTAAAAACTCGATCATTTTCAGAAGCAATCAACTCATAGTTAGAAAAGGCTGTTTTAAAGAATTGCGGAGAAACTTCTGCTATTTCTGGTTTGATTCCATCATCGCGACGTGCAAGGTTGAGGAGATTGGTCGTGAGGAAGCGCATGTTTCGAACTTCTTCAAGACTGGAAGCGATACTTTCGCTGGATTCCATAATCGTTGCCTCTGGTTTTCGAAAGAGATTCTCTAAACGATTTTGTAAAACGGCCAAAGGCGTTCTCAGTTCGTGACTGGCATTTTCAACAAAGGATTTCTGCTTTTGCATACTTTCCAGCAAGGGTTTGACACTGACACGTGCCAGGTAAACACTGGCAATTAAAGACAGGAGCCAGAAACTAGCCATGACTACAACAATTAAATGCTCGTGGTTTTGGCTGATTTGCTCGAGCTGGCTGGTATTGATTAAAACCGCAGCATATTTGACGTTACTTGAGACGGAAGATGAGTTGGTTTCCATCAAAATCATCCGATAGGTTTCTTCCTGACCATAGCTATTGACAACTTGGATTTGGCGAATGTGATTCAACTCCTTTTTGTCCAGCTTGATCTTGTCCAAACCTAAAAAGCGATTGCCCAGTAAGAGCTGATTAAAATCCTTGTCAAAGAGCAAGACTTCCGTATTGGAGCTGACATTGGGCTTGATTTCAGCCTTGTTGGCATCCGCTGTTGCTGGTTGAATATCCTTAACCTCTTCAGTTGCCCGATTCAGGGCTAACTGGATAACCGCTTGGGGACTGCTACTAAGGGCTTGGAGTTTTTCATCTACAGAAGTGTAGAGACTCGAGTGCATGACCTGGAGGATAATCAAGGTCATAGCAGAGAAGATCAGGGTGAACACTCCAAAGTTTCGAATAAAATAGCTGAAATCATCTGCATACCATGTTTTTTTTAGTTTATTGAACATCTTTTAAAATATACCCGACACTACGCAAGGTTTGAAGATTTTCAGCAAAGGCTGTTCCCTTCAATTTCTTACGAACTTTTGAGACATAGACTTCTACAACAGAAATCGTCGTATCGCTATCAAACCCCCATAGACGATCAAAAATTTGCGTCTTGGGAAGAATGACATTTTGATTTTGAAGGAAATAAACCAATAACTCAAACTCTTTTCCGAGTAGTTCCACAGGAGTATCTTCCACTTTCACTTCATTCGTTGAAAGGTTAACGACAATATCTCCATAGGTCAAGGTGTTTTCGTTAAACTTACCTGAACGTTTGAGAAGAGCTTGGATCCGCATTTTGAGTTCTTCTAGATAGAAAGGTTTGGTAAGGTAGTCATCCGCTCCCAACTCAAAACCATGTCCCTTGTCATCCAAACTTTCCTTAGCAGTCATGATAAGGACTGGTGTCGTAATTCCTTTTTCGCGCAACTCTTTTAAGACTTGGAAACCATTTTTTTCTGGCAACATCAGGTCAAGCAAAATCAAGTCATAGACGCCACTCTCAGCTTCGTAGAGACCTTCTTCTCCATCAAAAACCTGCATGACATCTGCAAAATCATCCAAAAAGTCAAATACTGAATTTGACAGGCCTAGGTCATCTTCTACTAATAAGATTTTTATCATCAGAAACTCCTCCTTGTTATGATTATTATACCAAAATTGCCTTAAAAAAAACTCAACTCTCTCTCGTTTTCAGATAGAAAGTTGAGTTTTTGTTTACATTTCGAACGAATTAAGCTTTGGCATATTGGGCTACAACAGCTTCAACTGCTGCTTTCTCACGCTTAATCAAGTCAACACGCGCTGCGATATCCTTGATCCCCATGCGGATGTTACGGCTAAGAGCTAGGTCAGAAAGTTGGGGCTCAAAGAAGGCCTTGTATTCTGCCAAGCGTTGCTCAGTCTTAAATACATGGGCAGGTAGGATAACAAAGCTATCAAAGCTCATATCCCCACCAAGAGCTGCCTTGATCCAATCCCAGTTTTCACGCGCCCATACCCAAACAGTTTCTTGAGTTGTTTGATGATCTAGGAACTGGTAATACCAAGCAGACAAGTCTTGTGGTTTCACAACAAACTTATCCTTCCATGAACGAATCAAGGTTTGGATATTATCAGCATCTGTACTGTAGGCTAGAGCAGCTGCCAACTGACGTTTGAAGACAGCATCTGTGGCATGAGTGTAGAGGTCCAGATAAGTTGCGACCAAGTCCTTGGTCTCATGGTGTTTCATTTCATTGATAAGAACTTGTGCACGGATGGCTGCTGGAAGTCCTGCAAGGTTCTCCTTGTGAGTTGCAAAGATTTGGCTAGCGACTTGACTAGCTTCAGCATCATTTGAGCGAATCATCATAGAAACAGCCAACTGACGAACCAATTCATCCTCATCTGATTCTCCATCTTTGGCTTCAAAACCAAGACGGTCATAGTTATGACGAGCCAATTTAGCAACGAGAGTATTAAAGGCTTTCTCAGTTTCTGTTCCTTCATCGATAAAGCGCTCAAGGGCAGCAATCACTTGAGAAACAGCTGAAACCACAAGGTAAGACTCTTCCTTAGCTAATTTATCAAGGACTGGGAGCAAGTCTGCATAAGAAATGTGCCCTGCTTCAGCAAGCAGACGACGTTCTTGAACGATTTGCAGTTTGCTTGTATTATCAAGTGTCTCTAGCTCAGCAAGAACAGCATCTAACAAGTCTCCTTGATAGTCTGTAATGTAGTGGGCTGTATTTTCAGTGTTAAGACGAAGAGCTGTTTTATTTTCAGCAAGAAGGGCTGCGTAGCCAGGAATTTCGATGCTTTCAGTTTCAAGTGTATCTGGTAGGCCTTTCCAGTTGCTGTTGAGTGGTACAACCCAGAGACGGTTCTTGTCTTCATGCTCACCGATGAAAAATTGTTTTTGTGAAATCTTCAAGACATCATTTTCAACTTTGACAGTGAGAACTGGATATCCAGGTTGTTCCAACCAAGAATCCATGAAAGCTGCAACATCACGTCCTGACGCTTGTCCAAGGGCATTCCATAGGTCACGACCAATGGTATTTCCATATTGGTGCTTTTCAAAGTAGGCATGCAAGCCTTTAGCGAAATCAGCATCTCCTAGCCAACGGCGAAGCATGTGCATGAGACGGCTTCCTTTGGCGTAGACGATAGCTCCGTCAAAGAGGGTATTGATTTCATCTGGGTGTTTGACTTCAACGTGAACAGACTGAACGCCATCCGTCGCATCGCGTTTAAGCGCCGCTGGAACACCGCCTGTTTGGAAATCCTCAAAGATATTCCAACTTGGCTCGATGGCATCCACACAGACATATTCCATCATGTTAGCGAAGCTTTCATTGAGCCAGAGGTCATCCCACCATTTCATAGTCACGAGGTTTCCAAACCATTGGTGGGCCAGCTCATGTGCTACAACTAGGGCAACTTGTTGACGGCTAGCAAAGGTTGAGTTCTCATCCACAACCAAGTAAACTTCACGGTAAGTCACAAGCCCCCAGTTTTCCATGGCACCTGCTGAGAAGTCAGGAAGGGCGATGTGGAGCGATTGAGGAATTGGATACTTAACTCCGTAGTAATCTTCGTAAAACTCGATTGAGCGAACGGCGATGTCTAGTGAGAAATCAAGGTTAGATAGTGGGTGGGCTTTTGTAGAGTAGACACCAACGAGGGTACCATTTTTAGTTTTAGCCGTTACCCCTTGCAAATCACCTGCAACAAAAGCTAACAAGTAAGAAGACATGCGAGGTGTTGTCTCAAACTTCCAGATGCCTGATTCCTTGCGTTTTTCCACATCAATTTCTGGCATGTTTGACAAGGCCACTTCACCTTCTGCCTGGTCAAAACGAAGGGCGAGGTCAAAAGTAGCCTTGGCTTCAGGCTCATCCACACATGGGAAGGCTTCACGCGCAAAATGGCTTTCAAACTGAGTAGACAAGACTTCCTTCTTGATACCATCAACTGTGTAGTAAGAAGGGTAAATCCCTGTCATGTTGTCTGTGATTGTTCCTGAAAAAGTAATAACCAATTCAACTTGACCAGCCTCAGCCAATTCGACATGAAGGGCTTCATTTTCATGATCAACTGTAAATGGACGAGCTTGACCCGCAACTTCTACAGAAGTGATTTCCAAGTCTTTTTGGTGAAGGGAAATACGGTCACTCTGTGCTTGACCAGTGATGGTCACCTTCCCAGAAAAGGTCTTGGTCTCACGACTCAAGTCTAAAAATAAATCATAGTGTTCAGGAACAAATTGCGTAATAAAATGTTCTACTGCTTGCATAGTTTTCTCCTATTCTAAGTTTAAGAGTTTTACTCTTCTTCAAACAAACTTATTATATCATGTTTTGCTTAAGAAAAAAGGATTGGACGGTGATTTCCAAAACTTTCTTCCTTCTGCAGTCTAGAGTGGGTAGACTTTGCGAAATTCTTCTAAAACAACCTTGCTGTCAGGAGTAAAAGTCAGTCCGGTTTCCCTCATCCACTCGGTGAAAAAATCCTCATGAACCTGACGCCAATAGGCTAGGGATTTGTCACCTTCCCCTTCCTTATAGGCATGGTCGGCAGAAACTTGATGAAAAGGCTGAACGGAGACCTTGGTAATTTCGACAATGCAGACAGCCTGATCTTGACTGTCTAAAATGACATCGAAGGTCCCTTCTTGTGGAAGAGGTTCGTCTTCTAGTGCGTAGAGGTCGTAAGCTGAGGCGGTTGCAGTCTTTTCGCCTCTTAGAACCAAGTCGGCCAAGAGATCTGCTTCCACTCCAAAAGCCCAGGCATCTATCTCATCTCCAATCGTGGGGTTAATTTGCTTGTAAATATTCCACATTTCTTGCGGTGTCATAGTTTGCTCCTTTGTAATTTTTTACTTACTTCTTTTATACGTTTGAGATGGTCTGGATGATCAATCTCTAAATTAAAAATCTCTGGAATAGAACTGTAGTGGATAATACACTTGATACCCGTCTGATTCATTTTTTGTATGAAAGAAGCATTCAGATAGCCTGCTACAGCAAAGTCAATCTTTTTCATCCTTGCTTTATCCTGCATATCTCTCAGCATATCTAACATTATTGGACTTTCCATATCATGCCATTGACTATTTCTCACAGTCGCAAAAACAAAAGAAGTCAAATCATTCATTCCAACTACAATCTTTGAAATACCAGTTTCCAGTATCCTGTCCAAGTCAAAATAAGCTGACGGTAACTCAATCATTGTGCCGACTTTTCCAGTAAAACCATGCTCACGCAATACTCTAATAGCTTGTTTTAACTGCTCAGCATCATTGATAAAAGGAAAAATAACAGACAGATTGGGATTTGTTTGATAAACTTCTGTAACGACATGTGCTTCAGCCTGAAATTCTTCAGGACACGCCAGCAAGCGCCTAGTTCCTCTATAACCAAACAAGGGATGATTTTCATCAAAATGCTCTTTAGTCCCCTCTAAACAATTAGCTTCTGTATTTGTTAACTCTGAAAAACGATACCAAACCTCTTCATCTGAGTACAAGGAGCAAATGGTATCTAGATAATCTTTTACAAATTGCTGACAACTTGCTAATAGGATGTTTTGATTAAGCTCTCTCAACAAATATTCCCCACGAATCATACCAACATGATGCAATAATTGAGGGTAAACTTTTTCAACAATTTGTTCGCCACTAAGAGCAAGTTGGTTTTGCATAGCCATTCACCTCGTCTTAAAACATACAATATCAGATATCATTATATGATACCTTCCTCTAGTTCAAAAGCTTCATAAGGTTCAAATAACTCATATCCTAAAAATTCTGCTACTTTTTTGGAAGCCTCGTTATGAGCATCCCAAAGTGGAAACATATCTCTATTTAAACTCTCCAGAATCATTGTAGCACCAAGCTTTTTAGCAAATCCATTTCCTTGTTCGTTTGGTCTAGTTGCAACTTCCACTTCAACTGCTCCACGGTAAACTAACCCTGAGGAAATCCCAGCAATCAGTTCATTATTTTTAAGAATCACAAAGCCAAATCCACCCTTTAAAACAAAATCCTGATAGGACTCAAAATCCCCCTGTAAATCTTGTGACCATTCTTCCTCAGAAAAGCAGTTATAAATATGATTATCAATAGGCACAATATTGTAATCTTCCTCTAAGTGAGTAACTAGACCATTTAGAAATTCAACTTGAAAATTTGCCTTATCTTTAAAAGAATAGCGAGTAAAAGAATTTAGCTCCACTTTCCGATGTAGAAAATCTTGCCAATTAGTATCTTCTGAAATAATAATCTTATAATCTAAACCGTATTTCCTAACAAAATCTTCCCAAAATCTGGAATCCAACTCCCCTGCTAGGTATAGAAAATTTCCAACATCATAAAAGCTTGTTGTCCTATCACTGTTTCGGTAGACAGTTCCGATTTGAGATTTAAGACCATAAAGAACCATATTTTTCTTCCATGTTTTAAATAGTTCCATTATCCCCCTACTTCACCTTCCAATTCATATACAAGGTCTTGTCCAGCTCTGGAAATCCTAATAATTCAGACTTAACCTTCAAGACTAAGGGCGAAGCATTTTTTTCTGTGATCTCTTGAATATCCATCCAAACATATCCGAGCGAATCATTCGCACCATCAGAGACAACTTCCGAAATCGTAACTTGAGCTTCCTTCTCGTTGACCTCAATATCATAAAATGCCATGATATGGTGAACCATAAAATTTTTTAACTCTTCCCTGACGAAAACATCGTAGATTCGAGGATTGGAGTAGTTTCTAACAGTAAAGCCCGTCTCTTCCATAACTTCTCTAATCAGCGTTTCCGTCAATCCTTCATCAAGTTGCTGACTACCACCAGGTAGATCATAACGATGTTGATAAGGGCCTCTCGTTTTTTCAATGCAGAGTAACTTCCCATTTTCAAAGCAAACAGCATAGACTCCAAAGTGTTTTTTGATTTCCATTCAACTCCTCCTACTTCAAACTCCAACCACCATCAATGGTCAGGATTTGTCCTTGCATGGCGCTCGCTTTTCCACTTGCTAAGAAAAGGCTAATCTCTGCTACTTCCTCTGGCTCAATCCAGCGCTTGATTGGCGTTTCACTAGCTACCCAGTCTGCTAATCCACCGGGTTCAAAGTCCGCAGCGGTCATAGCTGTCTTGACTGCCCCTGGAGCAATCCCAAAGACCTGAATACCAGTCTCAGCATAGTCTAGAGCCAACTGCTTGGTAAAGCCAGCTAAGGCGTGCTTAGACGAGGTATAGGCGTGACCACCTCCGCCAGCTAGACTTGAAGCAATCGAACACATATTGATGATGATTCCTTTTTTATTTTCCAACATTTGTGTAAAATAATGCCGAGTCAACTCAACAGGAGTCACGTAGTTGATTTCAAAAATCTCTTGAATTTCCTGCGCTGATTGTTCCAATAAGGGTTTGTAAGCATCCAAAACTCCTGCAGTATTGCACAAAACATCCACCCGAGGGCACCAGTCAAAAACAGGTTTCAAGTCCAAGGTCAAATCTCTCTGTAAAAAGTAGAAATCACCCTCTAAGAGTGGATTTTCACCTTGGTCCACTCCATATACTTGATACCCCTTCTCTAAAAAGAGTCGGGCTTGAGCCAGACCAATCCCTGAACTCACTCCCGTAATCAATACACGTCTAGTCATGCACTTCTACCCAATCCGTCGCCAAAACATCACAAGGTGTCGGGCTCCACATGGAAAAACCTTCCCCTTCTCCAGACACGTTGATGAGGAAATAAGGCGTCACTTCAAGTGCAACCCCGTTTTGCTCGATAGTGTCAAAGAGTTGGACATAGTTTTCAGCCCCTCCCCAACCAGTTCGTACATATTTTTTCTTGTCCTTTAACCCAGGCAGGATTTCTTCAAAAGTCATGTTGTTCTCCTTTAATGCTACATTCTTCATTTAATTATAACAAAAAACCGTTTTCCAACGGCTTTTTGACTGTATCTTAGTTCAATAAAACAAATAGCTATCCAATTTTTTAATTATTTCAGTTCAATTAATTTATTGTAGATTTTCTCAGTCAGTTCTTTCTGTTGCGCTCCTGTTAAATGGTGCGAAGTGCGAATTAATATGGTTCCATAAACATAGTGGGATCCCGGATTTAAAGCAGTTCCATCAAAAGCACTAATATAAGTATTGCGCTTTTCTGCATCTTCTTTTGTCTTATAAACTTCTATATTTCCACCAGCATCATTACCTTTTTGAACAATATCTGAGCCTTCTACAGATTCATTCACTTGCTTGTCAACGAAATATACAGACGCTGTATATCCTCCTTGTTTATTTAATTTTTTATTAGGGTCATTATCCTCCGTAACAGATTGTACTCCAGTAATTGATTCAATTTCTTTGAGTCTTTCTTCAATAAAAGAACTAGAAGGATTTGTAATTTGTTTTAATTGAAGAATGCTATTTTGATAGTGAGTCAATTTTTCAGACAAATTCTTTTTTGTTTCACTATAATCTAATGGTTGACTTAATTCTTCAATTTGCTTCTCAATCTTAGCAGTCGCTTTCTCCATTTCTGGTTCTTTACGAAGTGAATCTTTGCTATCCTTTATAGTTGATTTCAATTCTTCCAATGTCTTAGAATCAAGAGGTTCTTCATTATTCTCAATAACCTTTTCAGCCTCAGCTATTTGATCTTCAACTTCTTTATTCTTTTCATTTAAATCCTTTACTACATCTTCAAACTTAGTTACAACAGCTTGATGAGGCACATAGGATAAGAAATAGTATCCTGTTGCCAAACCTAAAGCAATAAAAGTAATAAGCCCAACAATCATTGATTTCTTCATTTTAAACTCCTTAATTTATAAGCAATCTCTTCTATATTTTAATATATTGTTTTAAAAATTTCAAGTTTAAAAAGCTATAGAATCAACTTATTGCCAGATATACAAAAACGATAACCACTTCTCAGTAGTTACCGTTGATTTCTTTTGATTAGTCTTTCCCACCAAGTTTGCTGTTGATGGTCATCATGATGCTGGCTATCTTCTCACCCCAGTACGGATCGGAAGCATAGCGAACATTCATTCCAGTTGCCTTGTTTCCAAGGTGGTCTCTACCATAGTCAATGTAATTTTCACGAATCCACTTGGCCGCTCCAAGAATTCCTTTGTCCACATTATCAAAGCTCTTGGCTGAGAGATATGGGCTAGTATCATAAGCAGCAATACCAAAGAAGTTGTTCTTATCTCTGGCAATTTGACTACGTCCCCACGCACTTTCAAGAGCGCTATGTGCCATCAAGTAAAGGGCATTGACACCGTAGCGTTCCTCAGCTTCTTTGAAAGTCGCTCCTTTACCTGCTAGAGGACTATCCTGCAAGTTCATCATCGAATACAGTTTATCCAATTCAGCTGCACTATAATTACTTGGTTCTCTTAAGTTTTTATAGAGGAAAGGATTTTTAATGGTAAAGCCATCAAAGTGCTCTCCATCAGTTGAGTAGTACTTCTTACCAATAACCATAGCAGAGGTGTGTGGAGCTACTTTGATACTCGTATATGGAGAGAGTTCATGGTAGAGGAATTTCCCATCACTAGTATAATGAGGGATAAACTCGCTACCTTCATCTACTGCTGTCAAATCACTTTGATTCATATAGCCAGACAAGCCAGAAATCGAAACTGCAAGTCGGCCGCCTTTTCGCGTTGAGCTATCCAGTGAAACAATGCTTCCTTGGTTAATGTAACTCAAGATTTCTCCAGATGCACTATAGACATAGGCAGTGATTGGTTTAACTTTGTAATATTTGGTTTTATCCGCAACATGCCATCTACCAGAAGCATCCAAGGTATGACCATCCACAGTTTCATTTTTTGCCATATAACCGCCTGATTTAAGGTAATACCATGATTGGTCGGATGAATCGTAGATTAATTCTTTCTCAGCCATCTTTCCATTTGACTTGAGGTAGAACCAGTTGTTCTTGTACCATACCCACTCACTCGCAGCCATATAACCACCAGATTTGAGATAGTAGTAACCATTATCCCAGAGCCATTCTTTATTGGCATAATTTCCATCAGAGTTGATATAGAACCAAGAGTTAAAATTCTTGTCAAAGAGCCAACCTTTGCCAGCTTTTGCTCCACTACTCGTCACATAGCTACGGTCAATCCAAGTTTCCGTAGAAAGGTAGCCACCTGATTTGAAATGGTAATCCTTGCCTTTGATGGTTTGCCAACCTTTCTCAGCATAGGTTCCGTCAGCTTTCAAGTAAAACCAAGAGTTATAATTCTTGTCAAAGAGCCATTCCGATTTCAATTTAGCTCCACTTTTAGCAACATAGAAGCGGTCAATCCAGCTTTCTGTAGAAAGATAACCGCCTGATTTGAAATGGTAATCTTTTTCTTTGATCGTTTCCCAGCCTTTTTCGGCATAGCTACCATCAGCTTTCAAGTAAAACCAAGAATCATAATTCTTATCAAAGAGCCATTCCGATTTCAATTTAGCTCCACTTTTAGCAACATAGAAGCGGTCAATCCAACGCTCAGTTGAAAGATAACCGCCTGATTTAAAATGGTAGTCATTCCCACCTATGGTTAACCAGCCATTTTCAGCATAGGTACCGTCTTGTTGGAGGTAGAACCAACTGCTATAGTTGTCATCATAAATCCAGGCTTGTTTAACTTTATTACCATTTTCTGATAGATAGTTCTTACCAAGCCAAGCATTTTTCAGCATTTTCCCTTGTGAATTGATGTAGTATTGGTTCTCCCCTTGAGTGATCCACTCATCTTTGGCCATCTTGCCATCTTCTTTAAGGTAATATTTTTCCTGACCTTGAGTAATCCACTCGTTTTTAGCTTTCTGACCATCAGGCTTGAGATAATACCAGGATTCTTGTTCCTGATTAAATACCCACTGTTCCTTAGCTTTAGCACCACTTTCAGTCACATAGTACTGTCCAACCCACGTTTTCGTAGCTAATTTTCCAGCTTCATTAAAATAGTAATCCTTACCACCAACTGTTAGCCAGCCGTTCTCAGCACGATTTCCATCAGCTGTTAAATAAAACCAGGCCTGTTGCGTTTGGTCAAAAAGCCATTGCTTGGTTGCTGGTTTCCCGTCTGCTTTGAGGTAGGTCTTTCCTTGCCAAGTTCCCTCTTCTGCTTTTGCTGTCTCCACTACAGTAAAAAAACACCCCAATAAGCCAGCACTTACTAGGGCCACTTTCCATCGTTTCATTTAAATGCTCCAATAACGTTTTCTAAACCCTATTGTAACATAGTTAATAGACGGAAATATTACAAATTGATGAAGATTCTATTTCTTGTTGACGATAAGGAAGACCTAGCTTATCTCAGGCTGGCTTTGACTTCCTGACGGAGATTTTCTAGACTGCTAATGCCGTATTTATCCATGACTTTTGGTAAATTTTCAATAATATCAGGACAGGCATATGGATTGGTAAAATTGGCTGTTCCAACTCCGATGGCAGAGGCACCAGCCAGATACATTTCTAGCGCTGCTTCAGCAGAATCCACTCCCCCCATTCCAATAATGGGCAGGTCTGTTGTTTGAGCTACTTGTCGGATGAGTTTGAGGGCTACTGGAAAAACTGCTGGACCTGACATTCCACCTGTTCCATTGGCTAGGATTGGTTTTCTAGTTTTGAGGTCAAAGCGCATACCGACTAGAGTATTGATCATGGTTAAGCCACTTGCTCCTGCATCTTCTGCGGCTTTGGCGATGGTGACAACATCCGTTACACTAGGGGTTAACTTGACATAGACTGGCACATCAGAGGCTTCCACAGCCGCTTTTACCACTTCATAAGCCAAATCAGGATCTTGCCCAATCAAAAGTCCATGATTACCGTGATCCACATTCGGACAAGAGATATTGAGCTCGATAGCTTTTACATTTGTAGCCTTGGAAATCCCCTGAGAAACGGCAGCGTACTCTTGTTTTGAAAAGCCTGCAACATTTGCGATGATGGGAAGCGTAGGATACTCTCTTTCCAGCCAAGGCAACTTTTCAGCTAAAACAGCTTCTAAGCCAGGATTTTGCAAGCCGATTGCATTAAGCATACCGGCAGGTGTCTCTGCAACTCTGGGAGTTGGATTGCCAAAACGCGGTTCAAGTGTCGTTGCCTTGATCATAATGGAGCCTAAAAGATCTAAATCATAGTACTTGGCATACTCCTGACCAAAACCAAAACAGCCTGATGCTGGTATGATAGGATTTTTCAACTCTAAGCCCGGTAGAGAAACTTGTAAACGTTTGTTAGTCATGACTTTCTCCTTATAATACAACTGTTCCTGTGCGAAAAACAGGGCCATCTTCACAGACGCGTTGGCTGACGGTCTCACTATCTGGCACTTTTAGAACGCAGGCATAGCAAGCTCCCATCCCACAAGCCATACGAGATTCTAGAGATAGATAGGCTCTTGGATGATCATAAAAGGTTTGATTGATATACTTCATCATTCCCGGAGCACCACATGAGTAAACCGCATCAAATTGACTGTCTAAATCATTGATAACAACAGAAACATTTCCCTTGATGCCATAAGAACCATCATCTGTCGTTACAAAGACCTGACCATATCGGGCCAATTCGGTTTCGAGAATAACAGCATCCTTAGTCGCAAAACCGAGGACTGTCACTACTGTCACCCCACGCGCATGCAATTCCTTGGCTACTTCTAGCAAGGGTGGAACACCAATCCCACCACCAACGAGGAGGACTTGACTCTGGTCGTCTAGGTCAGACAAGTCAAAACCATTTCCCTGAGGTCCCATCACATCAAGAGTATCTCCCTGACTTAAGGTTGAAAAAATAGCTGTCCCAGCCCCCTCAATCCGATAAATAAGGTGACACTGCTTGTTTGCTTTGTCAATAGACGAAATTGAAATAGGGCGGCGCAAGAGATGGGCGTCATCAGGCACACGCAGATGAAGAAATTGGCCGGCTCGCATAGCTTCAACCATTTCCCCTTCTAGGACTAATTCAAAGATTGCTGGCGCAATTTCCTCCTGTGCAACCACCTTCATGGTTTCCAAACGAATGGCACCCATACGCTTCTTACATGTGGGATTCATGACTTTTCCTCCTTAAATTTTAAGGGGACCAGATAAAGAAAAGACCTTGCTATTGCAAGGTCTCAGTCGAGATAGGACAGAATTCATGCGCACACCTAAAAAGTCTCCACAGAGAGTTCCCTATCACTTTTATCTGACACCTTGTGAGTCTCTCTGGACTCCCCTTAAAGGTTAAATTTGTATTAGTATACTCTTTCAAAGTAAAAAAGTCAAGTAGAAAACGAACATTCTACTTGACTTTACTGGATTATTTTTCACGAATCACTTCGACTTTGTAGCCATCAGGATCCTTGACAAAGTAATAGTTTGGTGGGGTTCCAGGTAGGCCTTTTGGCTCTGTAACCTCATAGCCTTTCGCGCTATGTTCTTGATGAAGTGCCTCAAGATCAGGTGTACTGAGGGCGATATGGGCAAAACCATCTCCTACCACGTAAGGACCGTGATCGTAGTTATAGGTCAACTCCAACTCATAGTCATCCCCCTCAAGTCCTAGATAGACAATCGTGAAGGCATAATCTGGGAAATCCTTACGACGCAATTCTTTAAAACCAAAAGCATCTTGATAGAATGCGATTGATTTTTCAAGGTTTTCTACTCGCAAGCAAGTGTGTAGCATTTTTGAAGCCATTTTCATTACCTCTTTCATTTGAATAGTTCCATTATACCTTTATTCAGAAAAATTTACTAGAAACTTGAACTAGAGTCCTCTTCTCTACGCTTTCATTCTAAGCAGCACTTTTTCGATTTTCCTTGCGTATATTGCGAATAAGGAAAAGCATGATAAGGATAAAAAGCCCCTCAAGGAAGTAGAAAGTAAATTCGCTGTTCATGATTAGTAAGTCTCTGTTAAAATATTTATTATCGAAAACTGAATTTGGTGCGAATAGGATTCGGAACAGTCTTCTTAGGAAAATAAAGATCTGCAAGCCATAAATCATAAAGACCTTCTTCACACCAATTATGAAGCCTTGTTCCTTTGTAAAATAAGACAAGGCAACTCCATTTAACAAGAGGATAACCGTTATGGCCAGTGTTTCATTTCGTAGAATAGTTGGATCAAAGTTATCTAAACGGCTCTGAATGTAGGGCAACGTTTGAAAGAGTAAGATTCCCAAGATTGCTGGTATGAAAATTTTCTTCAGAGATGGTGGAAATCCAGGACTAAATCTTGTAAAAGACAAGCAAATCACAAGAATTGCAAAAATATGGAAGTAAGCTATTGCAACTCCTGAAATAGTCTGGCTTCGATTTACCAAAGCAGAAAGAACACCAGCAGAAAGAAAGATACCGACAGGAATCAGCTTATCCAAAGAATAATCCCATTTCAGCCCCTGACTCACTTGGAAACCATCGATGAAGCTGAAAAATGTAATGAACATAAGGGCACCAATGAGACCAAATGGTAAGGATGGAATGACGAGGGTTAATAACAAGATTAATAGGAACCATGGATGAGGGCTGTAGTAGAGTTTTCGTTTTTCCCCCCTAGCAGTCACTCCTTCCTCAATCGGTGTTTTCCTTAATTTTAGCATATAGACGTAAAAGAGAGAAAACATACCCGCATGAACCCATGAATTATAACCAGGTCGCTCTATAATACTGAGTATCAAACTTACAATCGTAAAGAGGCCAAAGAAAATCTGAAGAAACTTATTTTTAAAGACCTGTCTTTTTTTCCAATCCAAATAAGAGAGCTTAGCCTTTGGATGACTAAGTTCATAAGCATAAATTGTCATCTCTTCTAGTTTCTGGTCTGTCTCCTCCGTCATCATTTGGGGAGCCATTTTAGAAGTAGGAAAAGGAGCTAAAACATATCTCAGGAGATCGCCATCTGTAAATCGATGGTACTCCTTATAGATCTGTTGAAGTAAAATCGTTAGAATGCGTGGTCTTCCTTTAAAGTAGCTTCTCCACTTCTCCCAATCATTGATATCTTCATCGCTCTTAGTGAGCTTATCTATATAAAGATAACCTTCATTGTACCAGTAATCAAAATTTTCCTTTTTGTCTAGTTCATACTCCTCTACCACTGAAGGATAGGAATGGATACTCTTCCAGAAATGGAGTTTTTTCAGGTAAGGATTTGATTCCTCATCACTGTAACGCTCCACAAATTGGAAAACAAGGGCTAACACTTTCGCATTGGTTAAAGGATAGACGTCCACCTTTTCTAACAAATAAAGTAGGAGCGTGTGATCTTTGACTGATTCAAAAAGATATTGCCAATCACGTAACAGTTTGTATTCGTCTTGATAGCGAGCATGGAGCAACTCATAAAAGGCTACCTCAACTTCTTCCGGATTATCTAGAGAGTAGTGATTAAAGTCAACGTTTTCCCCCATCTCCTCTTTTATTTCCTCTAAGTAAGCAGCCAAGTCATTCAAGAGTGGATAATCCTCTTCAAACATGGCTTGTCGGTTTTTTTCAAGGATATAGGTTAAAACAGGAATGCTCTTGATTATCTGACGATTTTGATTTACTTGATCCAAGACCATGAAGGCCAAATAGGGGTGCTTGAAAAACTCTATCCAAGAGCTTAATTGATTTGCTTTGTTAGAATCTTGAAGAATTTCTTGGCAAAGTTGATAGGAATAAGAGAATTGCTCAGTGGCTTCTTGTGCGCTCTCAAGCGAACTTCCTTCCTCTTCTGCTATATCTCTTTTGACCTTCCAGTACTTGAGTTTATAGTAATAACCCCAGTACTTAAAGTCTGGTACATAGTCTTCCAGTAAGGGAATGATGATAGAGAATTGCTCAGGTTTATTAAAAATATAAACATCCATTTCCTCTAAAACGGATTGAACAATGTCCATATCATACTGATACTGATGAAAGAACTGACGCCATAGATGCTCTTGTTCTTCTGGACTGTAATCATCATTTTTAACAATACTTTCAATCGCATTTCGAATCAAATAGGCTGCTTCATTATAACTACTAAAGTCAAGAGTAGACCTTGTTGTTCCTTCTTGCCCACGGTTCTCTTCATCACCAAACGTTTCAAAATTGAGGGGATTCGTAGCTCTTTCTTCAGAATCTCCATTTAGCTGAACTTCCTCATCATAGTCACTAAAGTCAAGGGTGGACTTTTGCTCATTCTCTTCTGCTTTAAAGGTTTCAAAGTTAAAGGAATTGCTTGTTTTATCAGTTGATTGCTGATAATCACTGAAATCAATACTAGATCTTTCAGACTCTTCGTTCTCAGTCTTCGTTTCTTCAGTCAAGTTTTCAAAGTTGAGACTAGAGTTAAGTTTTTCATTCGCCTCTTCTTCAAGTTCACTAGCTTCTTGAGAGTCACTCGCTTTTTTGAGACTATTTTCTGGTCTTGTGTTTCTAGACCTTGCATAAGTCAAGGCTTTTTGATAAGCTTCAACAATTTCTTGGTAAATTTCTGGTTGGTCTTCTGGGTGATAGAGCCGAACCAGTTCAGCATAACGCCTTCTGATTAGTTTGACGTCAGTCGTTGGCTCTATTCCTAAAGTTTCCCATATATTCATAAGGTCTCCTCTTTTACAGTCCTCGCTCTAGGAAGTCTAAATAATTTGAAAATGATTGATAGAGTTTTGGCAAATGATACATAGATGCTTGGCTGACCTCTTCTTCAAATCGTCTAGTTTCAGCCATTAGCTCATCTCTTCTTCTCCCCAAGAGCATACTGTACACGCGATTCGCTTTTTCAATCAAGAAACGATAAACCTCTGTTTCTTGAGCATTGATCTTATAGCGAGTCAACTCTGCTTGCTTAGCCTTGATTTCCTTTTCTGTCAGAGTAACACTATCTTGGAGAATAACATGACTAAAGACTTCCTGTGTTGAATCAATTTTCACTTCAACATCCAAAATTCCATTTAAATCATAGGTAAACCGAACTGTGAAACTTTCATTTACTCTAGTATTGACAGGGACGGGAACTTCTAATTCTCCTAGGAACAGGTTTTGTGATGCCTTCATCATCTCACCTTGATAGACCTTTATCTTGACTTGACTCTGTCCCAATTCAGCCGTATAGTACTGCTCGATGCGTGAAGCAGGTAGGGTAGAATTTCGCTCAATAATCGGCGAAAAACGGTCTCCAACTATCTCAATTCCTAGTGTAAAAGGACAAATATCAGACAGCAGCAAATCTCGTATCTCACCCTGCCGTTCTTTTATTCCTGCTAGAAGTGCACAACCTCTCGCAATCATCCGATCGGGATCATCCGAAACCTGAACCATTTGATTGATACAGTAAGACAAAAAGTCCTGAACCAAGCGGAGTTTCGAAGTCCCCCCAACAAGAACAAAGTTATCAGATGATACATAGCTATAGCGTGCATCCATCAAGGCACGATCCAAAACGGCCTTAACACGGGCTAGCAGAGGTTGACAAAGCTCATAAAATCGCTGGTAGCTCAAGTCTAAAAAGTATTCCTTCTCTTGCTCCATCACTGTCATCTTCACTTCTTCTTTATCATTAAGTTCCAGCTTTGTCTTTTCAGCCTGTACCAGAATTTTGCTGTAAAATTCGCGGGAAATCGTATCCTTGGTTAATTGATTAGAAACTAAAAATTCCTCAGCAATAGCCGCAGTAAAGTCTTCTCCTCCCAAACGATTGTCCCCTGCAATCGACACGATTTCGACAATGTTATCAAAAAGCTCTACAACTGAAATGTCAAGAGTACCACCACCAAAATCGACCACAATAAAAGATTGATCTTCTTGGTTTACCATAGATCTTTTAGCAAGAGCTGCTGCAGAGGGTTCATTGATAATCCGATCAATCTGAACTCCAGCAAATTTTCCTGCTAGTTTGGTCGCATAACGTTGAGCATCATTGAAATAGGCTGGAACACTGACAATCACTTCCTCGACCTTTTCCCCAAGATAGTTCTCTGCATCGTCTACCAACTTTCGAATGATAAAAGAGCTTAATTCTTCAGCCTTATATGCTCGATTTCCTAGCGTCAACTCATGCTTGGTCCCCATAAAACGCTTGAACTGAGAAACCGTCTTATCTGGGTGGGTCACCAAGCGTTCCTTGGCAATTTTTCCAACTATAATCTCATCATTGTCATCTAAAGCCACAACAGAAGGAGTCAAATACTCACCAAAAGCATTGGGAATCAGCTTGACCTGACCATCTTGATAAACCCCTACTAAAGAATTAGTCGTTCCTAAATCAATACCTACTATCATCTTCTTCTAACTCCAAATCTTTTTAGATATTCCTATTATACAAGAAATATCCTATTTTCTTTGAAAAAATCTGTGATTTACTCTTTAAAATAGAAAATCATTTATGGTAAATAAAAAAGTTTCACCCTACTCTTACGGTAAAGACCACGAGAGTAAGAATGAAACAGTTAATCATTATTTACCAAGTTTTGCTTTAGCTGCATCTGCAAGAGCTGTGAAAGCTGCTGCATCGTTAACAGCCAAGTCAGCAAGCATTTTACGGTTAACTTCGATTTCAGCCAATTTCAAACCATGCATCAATTGTGAGTATGAAAGTCCGTTCAAACGAGCTGCCGCATTGATACGAGTGATCCACAATTTACGGAAGTCACGTTTTTTCTGACGACGGTCACGGTATGCATAGTAGTAAGAGTTCATTACTTGTTCTTTTGCAGTACGGAACAAGATGTGTTTAGCTCCATAGTAACCTTTTGCTAATTTAAGAATACGTTTACGACGTTTGCGTGATACAACGCCACCTTTAACACGTGCCATGTTTTATTTCCTCCAAATATTTCCTAGAATTGTTTACTTACTGTTAGGCTATTATTTCAAGCGAGTAAGCATTGCTTTGATACGTTTGAAATCTCCTGAATGCACCATAGATGCTTTACGAAGATGACGACGTTGTTTCTTAGTTTTTCCGTGGAAACGGTGAGAAGTGTAAGCACGGAAACGTTTAAGTCCACCAGAACCTGTACGTTTGAAACGTTTAGCTGATGCGCGGTGTGTTTTTTGTTTTGGCATGATTTTTTCTCCTTTATTTAACTTTCTGACAATTATTTTTTGTCAGTTGCTGGCGCCAACTGCATGAACATTTGGCGTCCATCCATCTTAGCTCGTTGTTCGATGATCGCAATATCTTGTGTTGCTTCAGCAAACTCGGCTAAAACTTTTGCACCAATCTCTTTATGGGTGATCATACGCCCTTTAAAGCGAATGGATACCTTAACTTTATTTCCTTTTTCAAGGAACTTGCGTGCATTGCGAAGTTTTGTGTCAAAGTCACCCTTGTCAATAGTTGGACTCAGACGAACTTCTTTCACAGTAACAACACTTTGTTTTTTACGTTGTTCTTTTTGCTTTTTCTGATACTCAAATTTGAACTTACCGTAGTCCATAATTTTAGCAACAGGTGGCTTTGCTTGGGGTTGGATCAATACTAAGTCAACATTTGCACTATCAGCTAATGCTTGCGCTTCACTGAGTGGCTTGATGCCTAGCTGTTCTCCCTCAAGACCGATCAAGCGAACTTCACGTACACGAATTTCATCATTGATGAATAAGTCTTGCTTTGCTATGGTTTTCACCTCTTTTTTATTATTAGAGAAAAACAATAGCGGACTCGTAATAATACAAGCCCGCACGTTATGATAGCGTTTCTTAGAAACTTTTCATCCGTAGGGCCAGGCAACTTGATGTCACAAGGCGAGAAGCTCTCACTTCTGCTTTTCTCAACTTTTATATGATACCAAGTTTTCTATCCCTTGTCAAGATAAAAAGTCAATTTTTCGAAAAGTTTGTCTATCTTATCGAACCGTTTCAATTCGCCAACTATTCCATCCTTTAAAGCGGATAGCTCCTTGCTGGTCAGTTCGATAAATCTTACTCTTGATGGATTCTAGTCGTGTCAAGGTTTCCTGATGGGGGAGTTTGGCACGATTGTTCTTACCCACTGAAATGAGAGTAATCTCTGGGTTGAGTTTTTCTAGAAAAGCTGGATTTGATGATATTTTAGCACCATGCTGGCCTGCTTTCAAGACATCCACCTCTAAATCAGGGTATTGCTTTAGAAGATCCTTCTCTCCCTTCTCTTTCAAATTTCCTGTGAAGAGAAAGTGCTTATCCAAAAGTTTCCCATAAAGAATCAGGGAACCATCACGATCCCCATCTCCAATCTGCCTTGGAGATAGGACTTCTAACTGACTTCCAAAAATCGAAAAATTATCCCCCTCTGTCACACTGCGCACCTTAGTTTGACTTGCTTCTAATTCTGCCACAAATTCCTTCTGTGTCAGACTTCCTTTTGATACTAAAATCTCCCCGACATGGAAAGCCTTGGTCACCTCCAGTAAATCACCAACATGCTCCTTGTCTGTATTGGTCAAAATCAGCTGGTCAATCTTGTCTACTCCTCGACTTTTAAGATAGGGAATCAAGGTTCTCTGGGCATTGCTGGTTGTCGCCTTTTCTTGCCAAGCCTCGATTTTCTTACTAGCTTCTACCTTACCACCAACATCTATGAGAATAGTTTTCCCATTCACATCCCGTAGGAAAATACTTTCTCCTTGCCCCACATCCAGCATGGTGATTTCATTTTCCAGTGGATGCTTGGTCAAGAAAAAGAGCCCCACAATAAAGAGACTGAATACTGCTAGTCTTTTAATGTTTTTCCTCATATCATATAGCAAGGCTAATGAAATTAAGAGGAGAATCAACAGCCATGTGGTGGGTTGACCAAGGACCAGGGGCCTACTTGCCAGCTGCGATACCAAGCGAATGATGCCCTCCAACCACTCAAAGACAAAGTTAAACTGAGTGACTGGGTAAACGAAGGACAGAATGAATAAGATGGACAAAAGTGGCAAGAAGACCACATCAAACAGAAAGGAAAATACAAAGGTCAAAAGGATAGACCAAGGCTGAAATTCTGCAAAATAGAAGGATAGAATAGGCAATATTCCCAAGGAAATGACCAGACTTTCTCCAGCAACAGCCTTGATCCCATCGCCTTCTTTGCTAGTCATGGTCAAGATAAAAGCATAGGCACAGGACAAGACACCTCCTGCCGTCAGGAAAAAGTTGGGCATGATGATAAAGAGGACAAGCACCGTCAAGGCAAAATTATCCAAACCCTTGTAGCCATGTTGGGCCAGTAACTTTTGCAAGAGACTACGAATGACCGATGCTGAAAATCCTGTCAGACCTACATAGATAAGGGAAAAGGGATAGGTCAGCCACTTCAACTTTTCTTGGGTCAAGCTCAATCGTAAGAGGAGTTTCTTAAAGGCATCCATAAAGAAGCCCACCTGCATACCTGATAAGGCAAAAAGATGGATAATTCCAAGACTGGAATAAAGCTCATTCATCTCCTCGAAGTCCGTATCTAGATGTCCTAGTAACAGCCCTGTCATGTAGTTGCGCATAGGGTCTGGAAAGTGCGTCTTAATCCAAACTACAGCCTTTCGACGTAAACTAGACAGATTTTCTCTTATATCCCAACTGCTAACCTGTTTCATTGACTGGATACTCTTGATAGTCAAAGTTTGGTAAATCCCTTGAGTCTTCAGATAGGCTTGGTAGTTAAAGCCACCAAAATTCCTCTGCCCTTCGGGTTCCGAAAGTTTTCCTTCTAGTTCAATCTCGTGAAGGTCTGTTAAGGCCTGAAAGAGCTCTTTCTCCTCCTCAGACTGGAGTTTATAGTAAACTTGGAAGGTGCGGCCCTCAGCCTTGCCCCGAAAGGACAGACTATCTCCATTGACCTTAATAGTGTCAGGCAAAATCCGTACCCTTTCAGCAGAATCCACTAGGTTCTGACTAGCTTGACTCTGTTGCCAGTTTTGAAACAGAAACCAAAATCCAAAAACTCCACAAATCGCTAGAACTTTACCGGCCGATTTCCAAGGAAATTGGAAAAAGAGACAGACAAGCAAAAAAACAAAACCTAGCAGTGCGAGATAGGACGCTCCAAAAATGGCGTAGTAAAGCCACAGTAACAGAAAACTCAGATAGATTAGAGGGATAGGGAAATTCTTAATCCACTGTGACATAATCTTTTAGCTTTTCTATGGTCTTAGCGCCAATGCCAGAGACCTTCTTTAATTCATCCACCGACTTGAATTTGCCATTCGCCTCACGATGGTCGATAATATCCTGGGCTCGTTTTCCTCCCAAGCCTTTGACCTGCTTGAGTTCTTCCAGACTAGCTTTATTGAGGTTGACCTTCTTTTCTTTACTTGACGAAGGAGTCGTTCCAGAGGCAGCCTGCTGACTAGCTGCTTCTTCTCCCTTACTTGGAACATAGACAAGAGTCTCGTCACTGACTTTCTGAGCGAGATTGAGCGACTTGCTGTCTGCTTGCTCTGTCAAGCCACCAGCTTTCTGAACGGCATCATGAACACGACTACCTACTGGCAAATCATAAATTCCTGGCGATTTGACAGCACCTTTGACATCCACTGTGATTAGATCTTGTTCAGGAGACTCTTCCTTTTCCTCCTTCTTCACTTCTTTTTCAGACGATGAATCCTTTGAAACGGCCGTGACTTCAGCCTGCAAATTTGTTTCTGTGACGGGTTTTTGTGTAGATGGCTTTAGCAGGAAAAAGCCGCCCAAGGCCAGACCCAAACAAGCACAGATGACAATGATTTTATACTCTTTTATTTTCTCGATAATTGCTTCCATATTTTCTCCTCTCTTAAGTTATTCGCAAGAGAAAGAAAAAAACAGCTGAAAAATCTTTTCAACTGCTTATTTATTTGCAAAATAGTCTTCCTTGGTTAAGACATAATAAACTCTTGTGATAATTCGACCTGGTTCTTTATTATCCATTCTGGCATAGGGTTCTTCGTGGGAAAAACGCATCCCAGATTTCTCCATGACCTTGCCAGATGCGGGATTGTCTTTGTCATGAAGAGCGGTCAACTTGTTCATTCCAATCTTCTCAAAAGCCAGCTCAATCACGGCGCGATTGGCTTCTGTCGTCAATCCTTGATTCCAATACTTTTGGTTGATAATGTAACCAATAGCTGCTTTTTTGAGAATGGGATCAATCTTGTGCAAATCAATAGTTCCAATAAACTGATCATTGCTTTTTAGTTCGATTCCCCACCGTCCCAAGGGATTAGCCAAGTAGAACTGAGCGATGTTGTTCTTGGTTTCTTCTAAGCTTTGATTTGTTGGAAAAGTATAGCGTGTATTTTCTCTGTCTGAGGCATACTCAAACATAGCTTCTGCATCGTCCAAAGTTACAGGTCGGAGCAATAAACGCTCCGTTTCTATAGATGGATACTGGGCAAATTTCACAAATATTGATTCCATACTTTTCCCTCCATTAGAGCTCGATTCTCACTAGTCTAGCATAAATAAATTTGAATGACAAGTTTTTCTTGATTTTTGAAGCGGTTTCATATACAATAAAACCATCACATTTTTGATTTATGGAATGGAATGTGACAACCAAAACAATCCGACAATTGAAAGGTAGGTTATCTATATGTTAATCGGAATCCCAAAAGAAATTAAAAATAACGAAAACCGTGTCGCCCTCACACCTGCTGGTGTTCATAGCTTAGTTTCTCGTGGACATCGTGTCCTCATCGAAACAAATGCTGGTCTCGGTTCAGGATTTACTGATGCTGACTATCAAAAGCAAGGAGCTGAGATTGTCGCTACTGCTGCAGAAGCATGGGCTGCCGAGTTGGTCGTGAAAGTAAAAGAACCACTAGCTTCTGAATATGCTTATTTGCGCGACGATCTTCTCCTCTTCACCTACTTGCACATGGCCGCTGCGCCAGAATTAGCAGATGCCATGCTAGCAGCAAAAACAACAGGAATTGCCTATGAAACTGTTCGTGACAATCAAGGACAACTACCTCTCCTCGTTCCTATGAGTGAGGTTGCCGGCCGTATGGCTGTTCAAATCGGAGCTCACTTCCTTACTAAGCAAGCTGGTGGTTCTGGTGTCCTACTAGGTGGTGTACCAGGCGTTCCAAAAGGAAAAGTAACCATCATCGGTGGTGGTGTCGTCGGTACACATGCTGCCCGCATCGCCCTTGGTCTTGGTGCTCAAGTGACTATTTTAGATATCAGTGCTAAGCGTCTCTCAGTTCTAGAAGAAGTCTTTGGAAACCAAATCCAAACTCTTATGTCTAATTCTTTCAACATTGAAGCAAGTGTGAGAGATGCTGATGTGGTGATTGGGGCGGTTCTCATCCCTGGTGCCAAGGCTCCGAAATTGGTGACAGATGAGATGGTCAAACAAATGCGTCCAGGCTCTGTCATTGTTGACGTTGCCGTTGACCAAGGTGGCGTTATCGAAACAGCTGACCGTGTGACAACACACGATGAACCTGTTTATGAAAAACACGGTGTTCTCCACTATGCCGTTGCCAATATCCCTGGTGCGGTTGCCCGTACTTCAACCATCGCCCTAACCAATGTCACTCTTCCTTATATCGAAGCTCTTGCTGGCAAAGGATTCGCACAAGCAATTGCTGAAGATGAGGGCTTGCGTCAAGGTGTGACCACTTATCAAGGTTACTTAACTAGCCTCCCAGTTGCTCAAGGCCTCGATAAAGAGCACACGTCTATCGACGAACTTGTTTAAAGCTAGACACTCATTAAAAAAGAGCAGTTCAAATCTGAACTGCTTTTTTTTTGCTATTCTGTCTCTTCCTTCTTTTCTTCATTTTTAACTGAAGCTGGTTCATAAGCTCGAATAATCTGAGCGACAACTGGATGACGAACCACATCCTTAGCTGAAAAATGAACAAAGTCGATTTGGTGAATGTTCTTGAGCTTTTCTTGAGCATCAATCAAACCTGACTTAACATTGCGTGGCAGGTCAATCTGACTGATATCTCCATTGACAATCATCTTGGAATTAAAGCCTAAACGAGTCAGGAACATCTTCATCTGCATGATGGTCGTATTTTGTGCCTCATCGAGAATGACAAAAGCATCGTCCAAGGTCCGCCCACGCATGTAGGCAAGAGGCGCGATTTCGATAATTTCACGCTCCATGAGACGGGTCGTCTGATCTTTGCCGAGAATCTGATACAAGGCATCGTAAACTGGTCGAAGATAAGGATCCACCTTCTCCTTGAGATCACCTGGAAGAAATCCTAGACTCTCACCTGCTTCCACTGCTGGACGAGTAAGGATAATCCGCTTGACTTGCCCACGTTTAAGGGCAGTTACTGCCAAGGTCACTGCAAGAAAGGTCTTCCCTGTCCCTGCTGGTCCGATTCCAAAGGTCACATCATGCTGTTTGACACTGTCCACATAAAGTTTTTGACCCAAGGTTTTGACACGAATCGGCTTCCCTGTATTGTCTTTGATAATTTCTTCTTCGTAAAGGGCGACAAACTTGTCGATTTCATCGTTTTTGACCATGCCAATCGCAGTCACCACATCTGGTGTCCCAACTGTCATCCCCCGATTCACCAAGACCATCAAAGCCTGGATAACCTGACGGGCTTCTTCACAGGCAGTCTCTTCTCCGATAACCTGGACAATCTCCGTACGAGCATGAATCACCACATCGAGCTCTTCTTCCATCAAACGAAGATGGCGCTCATTGGAACCAAAAAGATGGAACAAGTCATCTGGGTGACTTAGTTGAATATCTATTGAATGTTCCTTCAAATAAAGAACCTCTCTAATCCGTTTATTTCTTTTTATTATAGCAAAGAGAACAATAAAATACTAGCCTCATCTCATTGTCTCTAGTGTTCTAAGTATTCTTGCCAGATGGCGTCAAAGTCTCCTAGGTTAAAAGAGAAGCTGGCATGCTCCTCCAAAAAGCGACTCACCTCATCAAAATCATCCGTGTGTTTTGGAAAAGCTGACTCCTCAAAAGCAAGATCTGCCAAGATGGCTTTGAGGCTATTACTTTTAGGATTGCGCTCGGTCATGAGCCAAGTGTAAAATGATTTTCTCAATTCTTTCTCCTATCAAGACTTTTTTGATAAAACTTTTCTGATTCTTGAAAATTACTGGACTTAGCCTCTGAAACGTAGTGGTTTATAAAATCCGTTTTCGCATCAGTATAGGCGTCTCGATTGTGTTCAAATTGTTTCCACAAACTGAGTTTTAATTCCTGATACGCTTGGGCAATATCTGGATGCTGGCATAGATAATCTCTAAAATAAATCTCGTCATGATCTCCCGTCATTCGCAAATGTAAATGAAAAACTTTCTCGGCAAATCCCTGCTCTGTATAGCCTTTATTTAGCGAAATCCTGTTAGGACTCTCCGACATCACTAGCCAACCATTCTTCATCAATAAATCCCTAACTCTTGCTAAATCCTCTATTCTACCTACTTCTAACAGAATATCAACGATATTCTTGGCCCAAATATTAGGGATAGCAGTGCTACCGATATGTTCTATTCTTTTAATAACATTTGCACCCAATATTCTTTTCAGATTTGCTTTTTCCGATTCATACCAGTCTTTCCACTCTGACTTGTGCTCTACTAGAAAAATAGGAAAAAGTTGCCAGAGTTCCTCTAAACTCATTTCTTCAAGTTTCTTTATCATGTCTATAAGACCTAAATCAACTCTGTCCCAAACTGGTCTTGCTTGATTTTGCCAGCCTTCATCAAGCCACCGAGTGCTTTCTTGAACTGACCTTTAGAGATACCAAAGGTTGCCTTGATATCGTCAGGAGATGACTTATCATTCAAGGTCATGAAACCGCCATTGCTTTCCAAGTAGGTCAAAATCATCTGGGCATCATTTTCCAACATTTCAAAAGAACGTGGTTTGAGGGAGAGGTTAAGAGTACGGTCCACTTCACGGAAACCGATGACACGCGCATCTAACACTTGCCCCAAACGTGGCTCTGCGTAGCGTTCACTTGGGTGAATGAAACCAAGCATGTTATTCTCTGGTAGGTAAACAAATGTTCCTGACAGCTTGAGACGGTAAACAATGGCTGGCCAGTTTTGGTTCTGCATGTTGTTGTAAGCAGGACGAGCCAGACGTTGGAAGTCTTCCTGATACGCCAAAAGTCCCCAGATTCGGTCTTTCTTGTCCACTTCAAGACGGATGTAAAGTTTATCACCTTTCTTAGGCCAGAGTTCCTTGAGCTCAGGGAGGATATCGAGTGACACAACGATTTCCTTATCAGGTAGACCGGTATCGACAAAGACACCCAAGTCCTTTCGAACTTCTGTTACGGTTCCCCAACCAAATTGGTCCTGAGTCGCAGTAACTTCTTGAGTGGTCAAGCGGAGTTTTTGCTTCATATCCGTGTAGGCAAAACCTTTGACCGTATCCCCTACTGTATGTTGACCTTCTTCTTTAGCAAGAGCATAGGTCTGACCATCCTTTTGCACAAAGTAAAAACGGTCATTTTCATCGATGATGAGTCCAACGATAAAACTTGCAAGATTTGTATTCATATTTCCTTCTTTCGAATAAAACTCAGCCAGCAATGCCAACTGAGTTTTTCTGTTTATTTTTAGACTTCCAAGATTTCTTTTTCTTTATTGGCAGTCATGTCGTCGATGTGTTTCACAGCATCGTCTGTTACTTTTTGAATATCTTTTTCAAGAGTCTTCAATTCGTCTTCAGTGATTTCTTTTGCTTTTTCTTGTTTCTTAGCTTCATCCATAGCATCACGACGGATATTGCGGACAGCCACTTTAGCATTTTCACCGACCTTCTTCACTTCTTTGGCAAGGTCACGACGAGTTTCTTCTGTAAGAGCTGGGATAACCAAGCGGATCACAGAACCGTCATTAGCTGGTGTAATACCAAGATCAGAAGCGTTCAAGGCACGTTCGATGTCTTTCAATGAAGACTTGTCAAATGGTGTTACCAACAAGACACGCGCTTCTGGAATAGTAATTGAAGCGATTTGGTTAAGAGGAGTTTCAACTCCATAGTATTCTACGTGGATACGGTCTAGCAAGCTTGCGTTGGCACGACCGGCACGGATACCTCCAAATTCACGAGCAAGTGATTGGTGAGACTGGGTCATTCTCTCTTTAGCTTTTTCTACAATTGCGTTAGCCATAATTTTCTTATTCCTTTTCTTCGATATTGTTTGAAACTGTTGTTCCGATATTTTCACCAAATACGACACGTTTGATGTTGCCTGGTTGGTTCATGTTAAAGACAACCAAGTCAATGTCGTTGTCCATAGAGAGGGTTGAAGCTGTTGAATCCATGATACGAAGACCTTTGTTGATAACGTCACGGTGGGTCAATTCTTCAAATTTAACAGCTGTCTTGTCTTTCTTAGGATCGGCATTGTAAACACCATCTACGCCATTTTTAGCCATAAGAATGGCATCCGCTTCGATTTCAGCTGCACGAAGGGCTGCTGTTGTATCTGTTGAGAAGTAAGGTGAACCAATTCCAGCACCAAAGATAACAATACGGCCTTTTTCAAGGTGACGAAGGGCACGTCCACGTACATAAGGTTCTGCCACTTGTTGCATGGCAATGGCTGTTTGTACACGCGTATCGACACCAACTTGTTGCAATGAATCTGCCATCACAAGAGCATTCATCACGGTCCCAAGCATTCCAGTGTAATCTGCCTGAACACGGTCCATTCCTGCTTCTGCAGCAGGTTCCCCACGCCAGAGATTTCCTCCACCAATAACAAGGGCAATTTCGATACCTAAGCTATGAACTTCTTGAATCTCTTTTGCGATTGTTTGAACTGTTTGGATATCAATCCCTACGCCACGTTCACCGGCAAGGGCTTCACCTGATAACTTGATTAAAATACGTTTATACTTGGGATTCGCCATTTTTACTCTCCTTTTTTTATCCTACCTATTTTATCACAATTTCTAAGATTTTTATAGTATCATGAGCAATTCTTTGAAAAAAATTAGACTGTTAAAAATTCCTCTAAGTCGGTAAGAGCACGCTCTGCAATTTTTTCATAACGAGCCTTCTTATCACGGATACGCTCGCCATCCAATTCCTTGATAATCCCAAAATTGACATTCATGGGCTGGAAATGCTTGCTGTCCGCATGAGTGATGTAATGAGCCAGACTTCCAATCGCTGTGGTCTCTGGGAAGATAGCTTCACTTTCACCCTTAAAGAGACGAGCTGCGTTAATACCTGCAACCAAGCCTGAAGCTGCTGACTCAACATAGCCTTCTACACCCGTCATTTGACCAGCAAAGAAAAGGTTTGGCTGTTTCTTAGAACGATAGGTCTGCTCCAGAAGATTTGGTGAATCCATGTAAGAATTGCGGTGCATGACCCCATAGCGAACAAACTCCGCATTTTCAAGACCTGGAATCATTTGGAAGACACGCTTTTGTTCTCCCCATTTGAGGTGGGTCTGGAAACCGACGATATTGTAGAGGCTACCAGCCGCATTATCCTGACGAAGCTGGACAACTGCATACGGTGTTTTGAACTCCCCGTCACGAGGGCCTGTATAATCGTCTGGATACTCCAAACCGACTGGCTTCATCGGACCATAAAGCATGGTTTTAATGCCACGCTTAGCCATGACTTCGATAGGCATACAACCTTCAAAGTACTTTTCTTTTTCAAACGAATTGAGCGGGGCTTCTTCCGCATTGATCAATGCTTCATGGAAATCCATAAATTCTTGCTTGGTCATAGGGGCATTGAGGTAGGCTGCTTCTCCCTTGTCATAACGAGACTTGAGATAGACCTTGCTCATATCGATGGTATTGACATCGATAATCGGCGCCGCCGCATCGTAGAAATAGAAACCATCACCGTCATTAAGGGCATGAATCTTTTCAGCTAGGGCATCGCTGGTTAAAGGACCAGTAGCGACAACTGTAATAACATCAGTCGGCAATTCTGTAATTTCATCACGAACCACTTCAATCAAGGGGTGATTAGCCACTTTTTCAGTCACCATTTGAGAGAAACCATCACGGTCCACCGCAAGGGCTCCACCAGCAGGAACACGTGTAGCTTCAGCAGATTCCAAGATAACAGAACCCAAGCGACGCATTTCTTCCTTGAGAAGCCCAACTGCATTGGTCAAAGCATCCCCACGTAAGGAATTGGAACAAACCAATTCAGCAAAATTGTCTGTTTTGTGCTGTGGTGTTGACTTGACCCCACGCATTTCATAAAGTTTAACTGGAATACCGCGTTCTGCGATTTGGTAAGCTGCTTCAGAACCTGCCAAACCAGCACCGATAACATTGATATAAGATTGAGACACGACACTAATACCTCTTTGGGTGGAACCTAAGTTCATATCAAAACAAGCTACTAGACTGTTTGACACCCACAAATCTTTCTAATTTTTCTTCTACTAGTATAACAAAAAAAGGGAAGATGGCAAACTTCCCTGTTTAGTCATTTTCTTGATTTTCTTCCCATTCGTGGTAGGCGGCGTAGAGTTGGCTTTTATTCCACTGGTAGAGTTTCGCAACTTCCTTAATGGCTTGATTTTTCTTCATGCCTTGCTGGATACGAGATTGGATTTCTGAAAACAAGTCCTCCTCGTCCTTTTCCTCCACATCCTGACTGGCACCATCAACGATGAGAAGGCATTCACCCTTGAGTGGCGTTTCAGCAATACTTTCTAGTAGCTCTGAAATCTTTCCTCGTTGGTATTCTTCATAGATTTTGGTCAATTCCCTGACCAAGACTACCGAGCGGTCACCGTAGACTTCTAGCATATTTTCCAATGTATCTGATACACGGTGGGGCGATTCGTAGAAAATCTGAGTTTCTGGGTAATCTTTTTTTAAGTCGAAAAATTGCTTTTGCTGGCCTGATTTTCTCGGTAAGAAACCGTGAAAGATATGTGGTTGTGGAGCTAAACCACTGGCAATCAAAGCAGAAATCCCTGCAGAGGCACCCGGAACTGTCACTACTGCAATTTCTTCCTCAATAGCTGCCTTAACCAAATCATGACCAGGGTCCGAGATACTAGGCAGACCCGCATCGGATACCTGAGCGATACTTTGTCCTGCTTTCAAGAAACCAATCAAATCAGGAATTTTTTCCTTGGCATTGTGCTCGTGAAAACTAATCTGCTTGGTGGAAATGTCAAAATGCTTGAGCAAAAGTCCTGTATTGCGCGTGTCCTCAGCAGCAATCCAGTCCACCTCTTTCAAGGTCTGGATGGCACGAAAGGTCATGTCATCTAAATTGCCAATTGGCGTTGCCACTAGGTAAAGCTTGCCATAGGGAGACTGCCCCTTAAAACTTTTTTGAATCTGCATGCCTACTCCCTGTACAACAACTCGTCACAGAACATACATTCCTCGTCCTGCTCTCGGCGTTGGCCGTAAAAATCATTACATACGTGAAATCCGTCTTTATAGATTCGACGGACGCTTTCACGAACATGCTTAGCCTTGACGGGTGTATCTGCTTCTACCTCGCCCAAGCGTTCGCGCAACTTACTATTTTCCAAGCGAAGAGCTGTATTTTCCTCTACCAGGCTCTTGAGATTTTTCTTGATGGCTTCCACATCGGCCAAGGTCACCAGTAACTGTTGGGAAAAATCGTCTAGCGCATCAAATAATTCTTTCTTGTCCATAAACCAGCTCTTTCCTTTCTTTATCGTTCATTTTTTAGTTTATATTTCTTTCAAGACCAGATATTCCATGGCGTTTTGAAAGCTGACATTAGCCTGCCACATTTTTCTAGCTTCTAGTAAATCTTGAAAAATCTGTCGAATCCTTGCTTGCAATAGATCCTGTCCACAGAGGACTTCGAGGATTCGCAAGACCTGATCCTGCTTTTCCTTGTCATCTGCCAGACTAGCTAATTTAGCCACCTGCAAATAACTCTCTTTTTTCTTGGCTACTAACCAAGTCAGCAGGCGCTCACTTTCATCCACCAAGGTCCAAAAACTTGCTTGGTTTGCCAGTTTTTCTGCTTCAGCACGCGATTGACTAAACAGGGCTAAGAGAGTCGCTTTTTTCTTGACCAGACCTGCTTGTTCTAATTGATGGATGAGCTTTTCTTCTTGCTTTTTAAAGTGAAAAATCTGGGTCCGACTACGGATGGTCGGTAAAATTTTTTCCTCATCACTAGTTAAGAAGAAAATGTAAACTTCACTCTGGGGTTCTTCGATGACCTTGAGCAGAGAGTTAGCTGCGTTGGGATGCATTTTCTCCGCCTGCTCGATAATAAAAACCTGCTGCTGGCTTTCAATCCCTGCTTGAGAAAATTGTCCCACCAATTCACGAATACGTTCTGTCTTGATGACCTGATTGACTGGCTTAATCAAGGTAACATCTGGAAACTCTTCCTGTTCAATCAGCTTGCAGTTTCGGCATTTCTCACATGGTAAAACGCCTACTTTATCCGTACAAAAGAGGCTCTTAGCCAAAAACTGCGCCATTTCCAAGCTTCCAAAGAAACCTGAAAAGAGATAGGCGTGATTGAGCTGGTCTTGTTCTAGGATACGGACAAAGCGGTCAAACTGGTCTGGCTGCCAAGCCTTTAATTCTTCTTGTTTCATTTAGCCAAGCCCATTCTATCAAACAAGACAGCCTTGGTAGTTTCCACAACTTGTTCCAAAGGGAGACTAGCATCAATCTTGACAATGCGATTTCCTTCTTTGTCCAGAAGAGAAAGGTAGCCTTGACGGACTTTTTTATGCAAGTCCAACCCTTCCAAGTCCAAACGATTGACCTCCCGGTCACTATTAGCAGCAATGCGAGCCAGTCCCTCTTCCACCTCAATGTCAAAATAAAGTGTCAAATCGGGTTTGAGGCCATCTGTAGCAAAATGATTGAGCCAGTCAATGGCTTCAATGTCCAAGCCACGACCAAATCCCTGATAAGCAACAGAACTATCGATGAAGCGGTCCATAATGACCAACTTGCCAGCTTCAAGGGCTGGAAGAACTTTTTCCACCAAATGCTGTCTGCGACTGGCGATATAGAGAAGGAGTTCTGTCTTAGCATCCATCTGAGTATGACTTGGATCTAAAATCACTTCCCGAATCTTCTCCCCAATCAAGACTCCGCCTGGCTCACGGGTCGTCAGCACCTCTACTCCGTTTTCCTCTAAAATTGGGAGTAGAGCCTCTAAAACACTGGTCTTGCCTGCTCCCTCTGGTCCCTCAAGAGAGACTAAAAATCCTTTTGACATGTCTAACTCATTTCTTTTTTACTACCTTCTATTCTATCAAAAAAATAGGTTTTTGTGACAATCTTTTTGTCTTCTCATTTCATGCACCATAAAAGAGGCAGTCAAAGCCACCTCTTATTTACCTAGTTCTTGTGTTCGTTTGTAAGCTTGACCAACTGCATCCATGACCGTTCCCCGAAAAGCATGCGCTTCTAAGCTCGCTACACCAGCGATAGTCGAACCGCCTGGGCTACAAACTTGGTCTTTCAATACTCCAGGATGCTCTTGGCTTTCTAGGACCAATTGTCCAGCGCCGACAACTGTTTGAGCCGCCATTTTCAATGCCGTTTCTCGTGGCAATCCTGTCTGTACACCCGCATCTGCTAAGGCCTCAATAAAGAGATAGACAAATGCCGGCCCACAACCTGCAAGACCTGTCGCTGCATCAATTAAGCTTTCCCCAAGTTCAACAAAGAGACCTGCCTTGGCTAACAGCTTACAAAAGAGCTCACTGTCCTCAGCCCTGCAATTAGGAGACAAGGCATAACTAATCACTCCTTGCCCGATAGAAGCAGGGGTATTTGGCATCATACGAATAATTCGATGTTGACTTGGGATAAGACTTGCTAGTTTTTCTAAAGTCAATCCAGCTGCCATGGAAATCAAAAGAAGACTCTCTCGTTTTTCAAGAATGGTCTGATAGTGAGAAAGCAGTTCAGAAAACTGAGCAGGCTTAACTCCTAGAAAAATCACACCTGCTTCTGCGAAGATTTCGTCATTGCTGGAAGCCTGACCACCAAAGTTAGCAATGAAAGCATCTACTTTTGCTTGACTACGATTGGCAAGGAGAATCTGAGCACCCGACTTGGCCTGCAAAACAGCCTTAGCCAAGCTAGCACCCATATTCCCCAAACCGATAAATCCAATCTTCATCTCTTACTCCCTTATCTGTCCGTCACCAGTAACCACATACTTGTAGCTGGTCAACTCTTTCAAGCCCATAGGCCCACGCGCATGCAGTTTCTGAGTAGAAATTCCCATCTCACATCCAAGACCAAATTGCCCACCATCAGTGAAACGCGTTGAGGCATTGACATAAACCGCTGCTGAGTCCACTTGATCTGTAAAGTAGGCTGCAGCCTCAGCATTTTCCGTCACAATGGCATCCGAATGATGGGTACTGTGAGCTTCAATATGCTCAACTGCTTCTTCTAAACTGCTCACAACCTTAATCGCTAGGATATAATCTAAAAACTCAGTGTCAAAGTCTTGTGCCTCAGCTGCTCGACCTGAAACAAACTGACTTGCTTGGCTATCCAAGCGGAATTGAATTGGTTCCAGTCCAGCTTCCTTACGCTCTGCAACCAGAACTTGTTCCAAGCGAGGAAGGAAACTTGCTGCCTTGTCTTCATGAACTAGCAAGACCTCCATGGCATTGCAGACAGAAGGACGACTGGTTTTAGCATTGTTGATGATAGACAGCGCCTTGTCTTCATCTGCATCCTTATCGACATAAACATGAACAATTCCAGTTCCCGTCTCAATAACAGGCACGATAGCATTTTCAACCACGGCATTGATCAAGCCAGCGCCTCCACGGGGTATGAGAAGGTCTAGATAACCCTTGGCCTTCATCATGGCATAGCTACTTTCACGGCTAGTATCTTCCACCAGTTGAATCACCTCTGGATGAATGGCAGTTGTCTCCAAACCCTTCTTCAAGGCTGTAACAATAGCATGAGCTGTTTGGTAGGCGTCCTTACCACTACGAAGAACGACCGCATTGCCACTTTTGAGAGCCAAAGCAGCCGCATCCGACGTCACATTTGGACGACTTTCGTAGATAATCCCAATAACCCCCATGGCCACACGTTTCTTGGTAATAAGCAAACCATTTTCAAGCTGACTTGTTTCTAGGACTTCACCAATAGGATCTGGTAAAGCAACCACTTCACGAATCCCATTTGCCATCGCTTCTATACGTCCCGCATCCAAATAAAGACGGTCTAGCATAACATCTGAGATTTTTCCCTTGGCCGCTGCCATATCGAGGGCATTGGCCGCTAAAATCTCCTCAGTAGCTGCCAATAACTGATCAGCCATGGCTAGCAAGGCTTGGTTTTTCACTGCTTCACTAGCAGTATTGATTGATTTCTTAACAGCCTGTACCTGTTCGAATTGTTCTTGTGTACTTACCATCGTTCACCTCTAAAATTCTGTAAAAAGCAGCTGGATTTCAGGAGTGATAGAAATCCAGTCATCACGGTGAATCAAGACTCCCTTAGCTTTTTGAGAACGGAGCATATCTTCTAGAGCTGAGACACCAAATTGGGCACGTCCCTTTCCAAGAGATTGACCTGTTTCTTTATCTGCTACTGTGACAATATCGTGGTAAGAGAAGTTTCCTTCCACTTCTACTACGCCTGATAAAAGGAGACTTTTCCCGTTTTTTGAAAGTGCCTCTGCAGCTCCACCATCTACCCAAATCGTTCCCTGACTTTGAGCATAGAAGGCCAGCCATTGTTTCTGGGTACGAAGTCCCTTCTCTTGCGCAACAAAGAAGGAACCATCCTTGGTCTCCTCAGCTGCCTCAATCAGTGCATCAGATTTCAAGGAAGAGCAGATATAGACTGGCACCCCTGACTCCGTCGCAATAGTTGCAGCTTTGATTTTTGTCAGCATACCCCCAGTACCGTTTGACGAACCTGCTCCACCAGCCATATCAATAATCTCACGATTGATAGTCTCGATTTTCTCAAGACGTTTAGCTCTTGGATCTGAGTTGGGATTTCCAGTATAGAGACCGTCCACATCGGTCAAGAGAACTAAAAGGTCTGCTTGAACCATCGCCGCTACCTGGGCACTCAGAGTGTCATTATCACCCACCTTGAGCTCATCAATAACGACACTGTCATTCTCGTTGATGATGGGAATTGCACCACGATGAAGCAATACAGACAAGGCCTGGTGGGCATTCTTATAGCGACGTTTATCTACAAAATCATCCTGTGTCAGCAAGATTTGTGCAGAAACGATCTGGCGCATGAGGAGGTTGGTTGTGTATTCCTCCAACAAAAGTCCCTGACCAACTGCAGCCGAAGCTTGTTTATCTGCAATCTTGGTCGGACGTTTTTTAAAACCCAAAGCTCCAAATCCAGCGGCAACTGCCCCAGATGACACTAAAATCAACTCATGTCCAGCCTCATGCAGCATAGCCAATTGCTGGGTAATTGCCTTTACTTTACTTCTTGATAAACTCCCGTCTTCATTTGTTAAGGAGGAAGTCCCTACCTTAAAGACGATTCGTTTGTACTTCATATTCTCACTCCGATTCTTCATATTTATCCATTATAACATGAATACTTTAAAATAGAAAAGACTTGAAATGAAAAAGGTTGAGACAAGGCATCTCAACTCTTTTATCTATTCTCATTTTTTCGCAATCTTTCCAGCGTTTCTTTAAAAAGCACTGGAATATCTGCTGTGAACTCCAAGGTTTCACCTGTCCTCGGATGGGTAAAACCTAGAGTCTTGGCATGGAGAAACTGTCCATGTCCTTTCAAAGTCTTACGAGGACCATAGACTTCATCACCAGCGACTGGATGGCCAATATAAGCCATATGAACACGGATTTGGTGGGTACGTCCTGTTTCCAGTTGCAACTCTAACAAACTATAATCTCCAAAGCGTTCCAAGACTTGAAAACGAGTCACTGCTGGCTTCCCTTTAGCAGTCACTGCCTGTTTCTTACGATCTTTTTCACTACGACCAATCGGAGCTTCAATCACACCACGATCATTGGGCAGATTGCCATGAACAATCGCCCAGTATTTACGGAGAGACTTCTTGTCCTTGAGTTCTTGCGCGAGTGCTAAGTGGGCCTCATCATTCTTAGCAATCATGAGGAGACCAGACGTGTCCTTGTCAATGCGGTGAACGATTCCTGGACGCAGAACACCATTGATACCTGACAAGTCCTTGATATGGTACATGAGGGCATTGACCAAGGTTCCACTGGTATGACCGGCGCTGGGATGAACCACCATTCCCTGAGGTTTGTTAACGACTGCTACATCCTCATCTTGGTAGATGATTTCGAGCGGCAGATTCTCAGCTACATATTCTAAAACCTCTGGTTCTGGCACATGATAAGTGACCACATCGCCCTCTTGGACAGTGTATTTTGCTTTCTTGGCTTGCCCATTCACCAAAACTTGTCCAGCCTTGATTTGTTCATTCGCGAGACTGCGTGACAATTCTGTCAGATCTGACAGAGCCTTGTCTAGACGTTGCCCACCAGTTTCAATTTTTATTTCCATTTACTTCCTCTTTAAGCATTGCAATCAATAAAACAATCACACCAACTGTCAAATAGCTGTCAGCAACATTGAAAATCGCAAAGTTGATAAAGTCTAGGTGAAACATATCCACCACAAAACCTTGACTCATTCTGTCGATAAAGTTGCCTAGACCACCAGCAATAATCAAGGTCAGTCCAAAAACCGTCCAAAGTGAGTCCTCCATGTGCTTATGTAGATACCAAATGGCACCCGCCATAACAACCAGTGTAATAACAGCAAATAACCACTGCTGATCTTGCAGCATGGAGAAAGCTGCTCCTCTATTTTGCAGATAGGTCAAGCTAACGAGATTGGGGATCCACGAACGCACTTCACCCAGTGGAATCTGTTGGACAACATAATTTTTGACCAACTGATCCAACCCAATCAAAAGCAGTACAATGACTGCTACTATTCCTCTTTTTTTCATGATTTCCTCTTTTGATCAAAATATTCTTGCATGACTTCTACGAAAAGAGTCCCAGCTTGGCTAAGCTCCACTTCTTCCCGTTTGACATAGACCATGCGATTATCTAGATTATCCTTGAGACGAATGACTGTGATGCCATTGACACTGTCACTATCTAAAAATCCTGAACCTGTCGCATAGGCATCCGTTCGCTCCAAAATACCATTCAAAGTAGCACGGTCCGTCACATTAAACATCTGCGAGCTCGCGCTGGTGTCGACAAAGTTCTCTGAATAGTATAGGTACTCATCCTTTTCCTGAGTAAAACGAACCGTTGGCAGATCCGCTAAATCCTCCATGACCAATTCCTCTTTCTGTGCTAAAGGATGCCCTTCACGAAGATAAATGTGAGTCTGGAAAGGAATTAGTTCAATAACTTCTAAACCAAGCTTTTCAACCCGTTGCATGATGCCCTTTTTATTTTGATTGTTGAGGTAGATAATCCCAATCTCACTGTGTCCTTGGGCTACTTCGTCTAATATTTGAACTGTGGTAGACTCAAAAATACGAAAGTTCTTATAATCAGGATAACGCTCTGAAAAGGCCGTAATCGTTGGTGGCAAGAAGTCATAGTGCTGGCTGGCAATGGAAAATTCATCCTTTTCTTCCTCAGGATTGGCATACTGATTTTGAAAAACATCGAAGCCTTTGACCAATTCTTGCGCTTTCTCATAAAATTCCATACCACGACGAGTCAAAAACGTTCCCGAACTCGTCCGACGGAAAATCTTAAAACCAAGCTCTTTTTCCAAATCGCGAACAGAAATAGACAGACTCGGCTGACTAACATACATCTTTTCAGCAGCTTCACGGAAAGTACCACTATTGGCAATAGCCACAACATAGCGTAATTGTTGAATGTTCATCTTTTACCCCCAACTTCTCTATCTGTTCATTATACCATATTTTAGAAGTTTTCCACCTAGGAAAAATAATGTCGCTCACAAAATTCATCTACACTAGTAACAAAAAATTGTGGGTATCAAAACAAAAAAATAGGCTCTCCGAAAACTCGGAAAGCCTTATTTAATGCTACTTAGAGCGATTATTTTGCGATTGGGTAAACAGAAACTTGTTTTTTATCGCGACCTTTACGTTCAAAGCGTACTACGCCTTCAACTTTAGCGAACAAAGTATCGTCTCCACCACGTCCAACGTTTACACCTGGATAGATGTGTGTACCACGTTGACGGTAAAGGATTGATCCACCTGTTACAGTTTGTCCGTCAGCTGCTTTAGCTCCAAGACGTTTCGCTTGTGAATCACGTCCGTTTGATGTAGAACCTCCACCTTTTTTGTGGGCGAAAAGTTGCAAGTTGTTAAGAGTCATTTTTAACATAATGTTTTCCTCCGTGTTAGTTTTCTGTGATAACTCTGGTTTGGACGAACTCAGAAGAGTTCTCCGATAAGTTTGCCATACCTAAGAAAAATGATTCGAAGAATAACTGGGTCATTTCTCTCTGGTGTGAAGGAAGATCCGCTGGTATTTCAACCTTTAGATAGCCACCTTCATCTTCGTTTAATTCTAAGATTGGTTCGTAGCCTGCAAATTTCTCAATGGAATTGACAAAGTTAATGGCAAGCGTAGAAACCGATGCACACACGACATCTAAGCCGTATTCGCCACTTTCGGCGTGTCCAGTAATTTCCGCACTCCTCAGCTCGCCATCTTCGGCTCTCTCAAAGACTGCTTGTATCATGTGTTCTCCTTAAAATTAAGCGTTGATCGCGTTGATGACAACTTTTGTATATGGTTGACGGTGACCTTGTTTACGGTGGCTACCTTTTTTAGGTTTGTACTTGTAAGTAACAACTTTCTTTTGTTTTCCTTGTTTTTCAACAGTTCCAACTACAGTAGCTCCAGCAACAAGTGGAGTTCCGACAACAGTGTTTTCACCACCAACAAGAACAACTTCGTTAAAAGTAACTTCTTGACCAGCTTCAACGTTCAATTTTTCAACGTAAACTGCTTGACCAACTTCAACTTTAACTTGTTTTCCGCCAGTTTTGATAATTGCGTATGTGCTCATTATGCACCTCCTATGATTTTTTGGGTTTCCCCGTATTTTTGTGAAGACTCGCCTAGCATCGTGGGACGAACCACTTTATACTCACTATGTGAGCAACGATGTTCGTGCGGTTGCACAGGACTGTGCATAGTCAACTCTTCAAGTATAGCATATCTTCTTTTTTCTTACAAGCGAAATCAATCAAATTTAAGCTTTTTCTTTCCCTTTTTTCCTCCAAAAAGCAAAAAGCATGCTGAAGTAAAAGATACTCATCATAAAAGGAACACCTAGAATTGTCTTCTCTTGATAGTAAATCGTCAAATAAGCTGAGAAAACAACTCCGAAGACAAAACTACTAAGCAAGCTAACAAAAATCAAGCCCTCTCGTAGAAAAGGCGTATGCTTGGTTCGGAAATAATCCCCAAAAGCCAACATGGTTCGTTTAATATTCCCAGTCATAAAGGCATTATTATAGGCGATACCCGAAACTTCTCCAAAGGCTGTTGTCACCAGTCCCATACAAAACGCTAAGGGTGGAACTAGGTAGATATTGTCTACTGACAAGGGAACAAAACCAATGATTATGGATAAGACCGCGAGTGGTATCAAGGACAAAATCGGCTTTTTAACAATTCGAAGTTTTTCCTTATACAATGTCAGAAAAAAGACACCCATCATAAAGGACAACAAGGTCATCACTTTAGCACTGGCGTCCGAGACATTCTGCTGAATGAGTCCTACAGAGAGAAAAACAACATTCCCAGTTTGTCCAGCCACAAGGGTGTTCCCTCGAACGATAAAGGTATAGGCATCGACATATCCTGCACAAAAAGTCAAAAAAAGCGCTAGCCTCTTAGACTGACGTGATATTTTTCTTATTGGTAATAATCTCATTTTCTCTCCCATTTCAGTTTCATTTACTCATTTCAATATTGTACCATTTTCTCCAAGAAATGCGTAGTCCATTTGAAAATTTTTACCATCTATTGGATAGTCTTTCTTTTCTATGTTATAATGAAGGAAGGATTTGAAGTCGGAAAAGGAGTATTTATGCTTAAATTAGGTGTCATCGGAACAGGCGCTATCAGCCATCATTTCATAGAAGCAGCCCATGCTAGCGGAGAATACCAGCTGGTCGCAGTCTATTCTAGAAAACGAGAAACTGCCGCAACCTTTGCTTCTTGTTATCAAGATATCCAACTCTTTAATCAATTAGAAGACTTCTTTAAGTCTTCCTTTGACGTAGTCTATATCGCTAGTCCAAACTCCTTGCATTTTGCTCAAGCCAAGGCTGCCTTGTCTGCTGGTAAGCACGTCATTCTTGAAAAGCCAGCTGTCACTCAGCCACAAGAATGGCTAGATTTGAAACAAACAGCTGAGAAAAATCACTGTTTTATCTTTGAAGCGGCACGAAACTACCACGAGGAAGCTTTTACCACTATTAAGAATTTTTTGACAGACAAGCAAATCTTAGGAGCTGATTTCAACTATGCCAAGTATTCTTCCAAGATGCCTGACTTATTGGCTGGACAAACGCCAAATGTCTTTTCAGACCGTTTTGCTGGTGGAGCTCTTATGGACTTGGGGATTTATCCTCTCTATGCTGCCGTTCGCCTCTTTGGAAAAGCTCAGGACGCGACCTATCAGGCTCAACAGCTTGACAATAGCATTGACCTAAATGGAGACGGTATCCTCTTCTACCCTGACTTTCAAGTTCATATCAAAGCTGGGAAAGACATCACTTCCAATCTTCCTTGCGAGATTTATACAGTAGACGGAACCTTGACCCTCAACACGATTGAGCATGTCTGCTCAGCTATTTTTACCGACCACCGAGGAAAGCAAGTCCAGCTCCCTATCCAACAAGCTCCTCATACGATGACTGAGGAAGTTGCTGCGTTTGCACAGATGATTCAGCAACCAGACCAGACACTTTACCAGAACTGGCTGGATGATGCAGGTTCTGTTCATGACCTATTATATACCATGCGCCAGACTGCTGGCATTAGATTTGAGGCAGAAAAATGAAAACCAAACTACCCACTGAATGGCAAGAACTAAGCGACCAGCTCGGTTTCCAAGAATTCACCCCCATTCAAACTCGACTATTTGAGCCCATTCTTGCTGGAGAAAATCTTCTAGGAGTGAGCCCAACAGGAACTGGTAAGACCCTAGCTTACCTCCTGCCAAGTCTTCTCAGACTACAAAAGAAAAAAGCCCAGCAACTCTTGATTCTAGCACCAAATACAGAACTTGCTGGACAAATTTTTGATGTATGTAAAACGTGGGCAGAGGCTATCGGCTTGACTGCTCAGCTCTTCTTATCAGGTTCCAGTCAGAAACGCCAGATTGAACGACTCAAAAAAGGACCAGAAATACTGATTGGAACCCCTGGCCGTATCTTTGAGTTGATTAAATTGAAAAAAATCAAGATGATGAATGTGGAAACCATCATCCTGGATGAATTTGACCAATTGCTCGATGATTCTCAGATTCACTTTGTCGAGAAAATCACTCACTACGCACCTCGTGACCATCAACTCATCTACATGAGTGCGACGACCAAGTTTGACCAAGAAAAGATTGCGCCAAACACGCGCACTATTGATCTCTCTGACCAAAAATTGGATAACATCCAGCATTTCTACATGCAGGTAGACCAACGTCACCGAGTGGATATGCTACGAAAACTGGCTCATGTAGAGGATTTTCGTGGCCTTGTCTTCTTTAATAGCCTATCAGACCTTGGAAGTGCGGAAGAAAAACTGCAATATCGAGATGTCTTGGCTGTTTCCCTCGCTAGTGATGTCAATGTCAAGTTTAGAAAAGTTATCTTGGAAAAGTTTAAGGACAAGCAGTTAACCTTGCTCCTTGCAACAGACCTTCTGGCTCGCGGAATTGATATCGATAGCCTAGAATGTGTCGTAAACTTTGATATTCCTAGAGACATGGAAACTTACACTCACCGCGCTGGCCGTACAGGTCGAATGGGTAAAGAAGGCTATGTGATCACTCTCGTAACCCATCCTGAAGAACTTAAAAAACTCAAGAAGTTTGCTACAGTTCGAGAAATTGTCCTAAAAAATCAAGAACTCTATATCAAATAAGGTTGGCATTCGCCAACCTTTTTCTTATCCCCAAGTAATTTCTAATTGATAGCTGGCAAAGGGGTGTCCCTCTTGGTTTTGCAGTTGATAGGCAAGCTCAATCTTTTGCCCATCCAGTTTGTAGTGACTCGTTTGAATGATAAACTCCTGCATGCCCATAGGTGTAGGAATATAGGCTAAACTATCACTATCCCTTAGAAAACGCATGATGGTTTTGGGACTCGAGAAACGAGTCATCACCAGTTCTTGATCATGAAACTTGAGAACCACTTTTTCCTTTTCCTCATTATAAAAGAGTAAATAACTGTAATCCCCTTTTTCATGCACTTCAACGTCATAAAGCTGGTCAACCACTTCTAACTGCTCATCAAACTGAATCCTATTTCGCATCCGAATCTTCACATCAAATCCTCTTTCTTGTCTCTTGTCCTACTATTTTACCAAAAAGACCAGGATTTTGCTATAATGGTCATATGAACGAAAAAGTATTCCGTGACCCAGTTCACAACTACATCCATGTCAATAATCAGGTCATCTATGACTTGATCAATACAAAAGAATTTCAACGTCTGCGTCGTATCAAACAGCTAGGGACTTCCAGCTATACTTTCCATGGTGGGGAGCACAGTCGCTTTTCCCACTGTTTGGGGGTCTACGAGATTGCTCGTCGTATCACGGAGATTTTTGAAGAAAAATATCCTGAAGAATGGGATCCTGCTGAGTCTCTCTTGACCATGACTGCTGCGCTCCTCCATGACCTTGGGCATGGTGCCTACTCCCATACTTTTGAAAATCTTTTTGATACAGATCATGAGGCCATTACTCAGGAAATCATCCAAAGTCCTGAGACAGAGATTCACCAAGTTCTGCTTCAAGTAGCGCCAGATTTCCCGGAGAAGGTAGCCAGTGTCATCGACCATACCTATCCTAACAAGCAGGTCGTGCAGCTCATTTCTAGTCAGATTGATGCGGACCGTATGGACTATCTCTTGCGCGACTCCTATTTTACAGGAGCATCTTATGGGGAATTTGACCTGACACGGATCCTACGAGTGATTCGTCCTGTCGAAAATGGGATCGCCTTTCAGCGCAATGGCATGCATGCCATCGAGGACTATGTTCTCAGTCGTTACCAGATGTATATGCAGGTTTATTTCCACCCAGCAACTCGGGCTATGGAAGTTCTCCTACAGAATCTCCTCAAACGCGCTAAGGAACTCTATCCTGAAGACAAGGACTTCTTTGCACGAACTTCTCCTCATTTGCTACCTTTTTTTGAAAAGAAAGTTACTCTATCTGACTATCTGGCACTTGATGATGGCGTGATGAATACCTACTTCCAGCTCTGGATGACCAGTCCTGACAAGATTCTCGCAGATTTGTCGCAACGCTTTGTCAACCGCAAGGTCTTTAAATCCATTACTTTTTCAGAAAAAGACCAAGACCAACTCGCAACCATGAGACAAATGGTTGAAGAAATCGGTTTTGATCCAGACTACTACACAGCTATTCATAAGAACTTTGACCTCCCTTATGATATCTATCGTCCCGAATCTGAAAATCCACGGACTCAGATTGAGATTCTACAGAAAAATGGAGAACTGGCTGAACTCTCTAGCCTGTCTCCTATCGTCCAATCCCTTGCTGGCAGCCGCCACGGAGACAATCGTTTCTATTTTCCAAAAGAAATGTTGGACCAAAATAGCATCTTCGCAAGTATCACCCAGCAATTTTTACACTTGATTGAGAACGATCATTTTACCCCAAATAAGAACGAATAGAGGAAATTTATGAGTATTAAACTAATCGCCGTCGATATCGATGGTACCCTGGTTAACAGTAAAAAAGAAATCACTCCGGAAGTCTTTTCTGCCATCCAAGATGCCAAAGAAGCTGGCGTCAAGGTCGTGATTGCAACGGGTCGTCCCATCGCAGGTGTTGCCAAACTTCTGGACGACTTGCAGTTAAGAGACGAGGGTGACTATGTAGTGACCTTCAACGGTGCCCTTGTTCAAGAGACTGCTACTGGCCATGAGATTATCAGCGAAGCCTTGACCTATGAGGATTATCTAGATATGGAATTTCTCAGTCGCAAACTCGGTGTCCACATGCATGCCATTACCAAGGACGGTATCTACACGGCCAATCGCAATATCGGAAAATACACGGTGCACGAATCAACCCTCGTCAGCATGCCTATCTTTTACCGCACTCCTGAAGAAATGGCTGGCAAGGAAATCGTCAAATGTATGTTTATCGATGAACCAGAGATTCTCGATGCTGCGATTGAAAAGATTCCAGCCGAATTTTACGAGCGTTACTCTATTAACAAATCAGCTCCTTTCTACCTCGAACTCCTTAAAAAGAATGTAGACAAGGGTTCAGCTATCACTCACCTAGCTGAAAAACTCGGATTGACCAAAGATGAAACCATGGCGATCGGCGACGAAGAAAATGACCGTGCCATGCTCGAAGTCGTTGGTAATCCTGTTGTCATGGAAAATGGAAACCCAGAACTCAAAAAAATCGCCAAATACATCACTAAAACAAATGACGAATCCGGCGTAGCCCATGCTATTCGTACGTGGGTATTGTAAAATGCTTAAGCTTAAAAAATGAACCACACCCCATAAATTAGAGATAAAATTCTAACTTATGGGGTGTTCTTTTTGAATTTTCACCAAATCATCAGAGTATGCTCATCTTACCTAGTTCTTTTAAAGCAGGCTCTCTTGATGGATATGGATTTCTATTGATGAAAGATTTTACAGCTTCGACGTGATGATAAAGATCCACGCTGATTTCTTTTAAATTTTCAATAAAGTCATCAAGCAAACCAGGTTCAATGTTCTCTATGGGAGAAGGAAGCTCCTTCTTGTTCTCAAACTCAAACGCTTCTTTAGCAGTCACACCTATTGCATAACTAATGTTGTCCCACAAAAGAGTATTCGCTTCATTTTCATCCTGCTGCATGTAGATAAAAATTCCACTGAAGTCTGTCCCATCATCTAATAAACGATAAAGTTCCTCTCCCCTTTTATCTCTATTCTCCAAAAAACTCCAACATGCATCCAAGGCGGTTCGAATGTGTGAAATATATTGCGTTTCCATACAATTCGCAATTGCCTCAGCAAAAATCAACATAAAATAACTAGTCAGCATATCCTCTCCTAATCTATACTTGAACGAAATAGCCTATCCATTCTCATCTGATAAAAATAGTGGACCAAAGTAGTTTTTAATGAGATCGTCCTTTAAATATCCTTTTATTTCTGTTTCAGATATTTGTGAAATGAGTTCACTATTTTCAGATAGGATTTGTTTGTAACTTAAAGAAAGTACCTCAAGTATGTCCTCGTCGACACTTTCAATCGTTTGTGGTAGGTAGATTTCTTCCGAAGCAATATATGAATAGTGACAAACTAGGACAAAGAAATTAGCGATACAGTTCCAAACTAGTGGATTGGTTTTCTTATCCAGCTCCTGAAATGTCAAGATATCCTGCTCATCCATATTTTCCAATCGATTGTATAAATCATCTGGACAAAACCCACTCTGTTTATCAAGCTCCTGTTTTGAAAGTTTTAAGGAGTCAAAGACAAATTCCTTATATTCTTTCTCACTGATAAAATCTACAAGACCGTATATCAACTCCTGTAGAAAGAGCAACAAATTTTTATTATCTTTCATTGATTTTCCTTTTATTACTAAAAATTAACTTGGGAATGTATAATTCACTGGAAAATGTGACAATCACTCTTCCCCCTCAAACATCAGAGCATCCAGTTCTTCTCTTTCAGCCACAATTTCTTCGAAGGTAGAAATAATATTATTTAAAAATTCTAAGGTGATAATACCAGTCGAATCTCTCAACGTAACCTTAGTTCCAATGGCACTCAACTCATGGATGAGGGCTCTAACCTTTTTCAATTCGTCCAAATCTAACATATCTACTTCTATTACCGTGACATGATCTTTTATTCTGGATTGGATTAAAGAGAAAGGTAAGGATGAATAATTTCTTAACAACTTATAGGTTCCTGTCTTGTCACATATAGAATCGATACAAATAGCTAGCATCGTTTCGACTCCTATATTCTCTGGTTTCTTCTAAATGACATTATATCATACTGGGGAGCTAATCTGTAAGAAATAAGAGAGAGCGTTTTCGCTCCAATTGCTAATCCTGGATCCAATTTAGCCTGTTGTACAGTTACTTAAATCTTGAGAGTACAAAAACTGCTTTCATTTTAGACAAACATCTAAAAAAGTTGTACAGTTACTTAAATCTTGAGAGT
>NZ_KV802735.1:155260-155480 GCF_001810825.1 Streptococcus sp. HMSC076C08
AGTTACTTAAATCTTGAGAGTACAAAAACTCGGAAATGCTTGGAGGGTGTAACCTCGGTGTTGTACAGTTACTTAAATCTTGAGAGTACAAAAACATAATAGCTTTGAACCCTTCGAGGAATTTTGTTGTACAGTTACTTAAATCTTGAGAGTACAAAAACATGTACCATAAATGTGCACGCCCGATTTATGTTGTACAGTTACTTAAATCTTGAGAGTA
>NZ_KV802735.1:155580-155796 GCF_001810825.1 Streptococcus sp. HMSC076C08
GTTACTTAAATCTTGAGAGTACAAAAACATTTTGCTCTAACTAATCATTATCAATTTGGTTGTACAGTTACTTAAATCTTGAGAGTACAAAAACCTGTCAATAATCCTTTTGATGGATTGACAAGTTGTACAGTTACTTAAATCTTGAGAGTACAAAAACGCACGAATAGTGGACAATCTGAAAATGACCGTTGTACAGTTACTTAAATCTTGAGA
>NZ_KV802735.1:155896-156178 GCF_001810825.1 Streptococcus sp. HMSC076C08
GTTACTTAAATCTTGAGAGTACAAAAACCTATCAAATCGCTTATAGACTGAACTATGAGTTGTACAGTTACTTAAATCTTGAGAGTACAAAAACATGAACTCATCAAAAGCCATGTCAGATACAGTTGTACAGTTACTTAAATCTTGAGAGTACAAAAACTGAGACAAGTCAGCAAGACTTTCCTTACCCGTTGTACAGTTACTTAAATCTTGAGAGTACAAAAACTATGACTATTGCTCGACGAGACCCAAGTCCGTTGTACAGTTACTTAAATCTTGAGA
>NZ_KV802735.1:156278-200320 GCF_001810825.1 Streptococcus sp. HMSC076C08
GTTACTTAAATCTTGAGAGTACAAAAACCTCAAATTCGTCAATTTTGATTTTTGTTCCCTCAAAAACATTATAAAGCCTTAAATCTCACTCGTCAATACTATTCTTTCAAATATTTCAATAACATTGGATTGACCGCTTCAATACGGAATTTTGTTTTCATTTCATACTGATACAATTTGTTTAAAATCTTTAATGCTACTTGATCTTCTATAGATAAACTCATATGAAGAATATCAGAACTAAATAAATAGGGGCCAACCTTTCTTAAAGAAGTTAAAAAGTCTTGTTCATCAGGTATTTGATTTATTGGATATTGATTAATAAATCGTTCATACATAAATTCTAAGGAATAAAAATGATCTACATAATCGGAAACGATATTGATTTCCTCTAGTACTTCTTTAGTTACATGAAGATAACCCTCATTTGAAGGAAATGAGACTATATAGAGTAAGTTACTATGATTAGTAAGAAACTCCATTTTCTCGCAACATTCAACAAAATCATTATAGGATAAAAAATCATCCAAATTTCGTAAGACAAGCAAGAACTTTTCAGAACTGTTCGTCGCAATAACTTCCAACATTGAAAGAAATAATAAAAACTTTGTCTTATTGTCTACAAATTCAAAGGATATATTTTTATCATTTTTTCCAAAGTATGGTAAAAAATTTTTTTGAATTAATTGATCCGTATTAAAATATTTTGCTTCAGTATGATAGATAATATCATCGATTTGAAGATTCAACTTCTGATTCAATAAAAGTGAAATCCTATCTAGATTGTCATTGATATTTTCAATTTGCTCCATTATCTCTATAGAATTAATCTTTTTCTTTATATAATCATAGGCAACTGTTCCTTTTTTATATTCCATTTGTTCAATTAAATCATTGATACTGGACACTTGAATAATACTGAATTCTGACCGGGAAACCATTGTATCGTCTATCAGTATTTTAGGCTCATTTTGTACAAATAGAACTAAATCTTCCTCACTATATTTTTTTCCTCCAAAATACCATAATAGTATCTGCCAAATATAGTATTTTAATTGCTGATCTTGACCTACAATTTGAGTAAATTGACCAAAACTTAATAAAATATTATCCTTGTATGGATGACTAATATTCATTTTCATATAACTACCAACTTATTATCACTGACTACTTCTTCTTGCTTTGTTTTCCCACCTATAATCAAAACCATTTCAGAGAATTGTTTCTCTGTTACTGCAAGCAAACGGACATTCCCACTTGGTAAATTACTCTGACTTAATTTTTTATAGAATTTACTAGCAAAACTTCGGTTAGGACAGGTTCTATAATAAACCGAAAATTGCAACATTTCAAAACCATTAGCAATTAAGTCTTTTCGAAAGTTACGATAAACTCTCTTTTCTTGATTGGTTTCCATTGGCAAATCAAAAAAACACAATAACCTCAATGCTTCATACCTCATTTCTTTAACTCCATTCTACACTCGAAACCACCGGACAGCAAAATTTACTAGTATCTTTATCAGAGATACATTTTAGAAAACCTTTGACATACTTATCCATTGCTACTGTTACAGAACAAGTTTCTTTACCGTAACGAATTCTTGCATTTAGTGTATCTGTTAGCGCCAAGCGAAACTCGTACTTCAAATATTCTTCATCCCGTAAATTTTGATAGACCCAAACATCTACAATCTGCCGAAAAGGTTCCATTAAGTCATCAACCAAGTTAAATTGATTATATTCATTCTTATGGAAAATTCCTATTAAGGGATTTAACCCATACCCAGAAATAATGCGTGCCATCTGAGCTCTCATGATAGCATAACCATAATTTAGACCAGCATTGATGACATCCGTTTCCTGCTGTGTAAGGCGCACAAATTTCTTACCAAACAATTCATTAAAATAGACTTTTGCAGCATGACCTTCACGATTGGTTTTATCTCCAAATTCAATATGATCTTTATAGTCTGCTAATAATCGAATACAATCAATATTTTTCTCAAACATTGCAAGAACATCTTGCTGATTGTTTATTTTGAAATAAGTAACTATCTGCCATAATTTGTCTTTCTGTTCCTGCGTCCACAATAATTGCTCCTGTAATTTTTTATAGGCTCTAAAATGACCATTTTGAGAATGATAAATTCCAGTAGGCATGTGTTCATTATCACAAACAATTAAGGCAATATTATGCTTACTTAAAGCACTTAATAACCTTAAAGTTACAACAGTCTCCCCTCCTTCTGCTACAATTATCGAAATATCACTCAGTGGGATAGCATAGTCTTGACCCATTTTCTTAATTAAAAGGTTATCTAACTTTAATTTCATTTTTTCACTCTGACAGACATGCACAATTCTCCAAGTCATTCTCTTATCCTCTTTCACAAAACGAAAACACCCCGCCATAAATGACAGGGTGTTGAATTCGGCATGAAGCCTTATCTTTGTAGCTTCTGCAAGATTTAAGTAACTGTGCAAGGCGTCCCTTACAGTTACTATTATAATACATTGTACAAGCGTTTGCAACTCTTTTTTAAAATATTTTTAAAATTTGAGTTTTGGTTCGTCACCCTCTTTTTTGATGAAATGTTTATTACCTAAAACATCTGTTTCAACTTTAAAAATGGAGATATTTGATTTATTTAATCCTTTCAAACACTGTCCTCCTCTTGCAACATTTCCAAAGATTGTTATCAATGGCTGGTTACCATCAAATTTGGCTTTATCATAAGGTTTTAGTTCTACATAATGTTTCACATTTGGCATTGTTCTAGATAAGAATCTAAAAATCTGTTCTTCATTATTTTTGGTGTCCTTAATCAAAAGTAAGTCATTTTTATATAAGGTAAATTTGAATTCTGACTGTTCGCCCACTCCTTCTTTTTCTTTAATTTCATTATATTTATCAATAGTTATAGAATAAGTCCCAGTCTTCTTTTCAAATTGTAAATCTGCATATTTTAATCCAAGTAACTCATACTTCTCCGTCTGATGATTAAAATAGAAATCTGTTCTCCAAGGATTTAATTGACGTAGGATTACTTTATTTTTACTATTAGAAGGAGTTATGTTAATAAATGATTCAGGAATATTTTTATCGTAGTATTTCAGACTTTTAATTTCTGGACCATTACCTTTTTTACTGTACTTGCGAATAGGCCCATTTTCTTGTTTGTATTTCTCAAATGGATTACAAGGAATTTCTTTATTCTTCTCATTAAATTCTTTTGAAGGATAGGTTCTTAGAATCTCTTCAATTACCTTTTCAAACGTCTGAGGATCTTTGTGATACATTAAGAATTTACTCTTGTCTTTATTGTAAATTTTAATGAAAGCATCATATCCAGTTTGGCTATATATATCTTTAATCTTACCTAAAACATAAGTTTCTTCAGATTTATCTTTATCCAATTTCGCTTTTCTTGTTGCATAAATAGTTGCATCTGAAATTTTTCTATTATATTTTGAATCCACTTGATAAGAAAATAGGATGCTATCTTCAAATTTCTTGCTACTTAATGTATCAACAAAATGAGCGTAAGGTGCTTTAAATACTAATTCTTTGTATTTATCATCCGTTAATGAAATAATTTCTCCAGTCTCTGAATCAACAATTTGATCCTCTTTATAAGAAATTAGGGGATTAGCTTGTTTTTTCCATAAACTTAATTGACTTGAAGCAGCAATAATTAAGGCATCCACAGCATGATGGTGGTAAGTATCACGAGTTTTTTCAAGTCCCCACTTTCTTCTTAGCTGAGAGGTAAATTGTCCACGTACCACCGAAATAGTTGTATCGAATTTATGCGCTTTATAAAAATCTTGTAGAGCATTTAAAACAACTCGAGAAGAATATCGAGTGTCAACTAAATTCCGTTCGATAAATTTCTGCTTCACTTCAATTTTACTAATATCTTCTTCCGTTAAAAGGTACTCTTTCTTTTTATTACCTAATAATTTAGACTCTTTTACATAAGATTTAAACTCACGGTAGGACCAACCATCATCCATACTATCTAAAGCCTGAAACGGTGTTCGCTGTCCCTTCTCCTGGTTTGCTGTAGCTAGGACCAATACTTTATTAGATAGACTATCATCAAACGATAAAGAAAGAGGTAAAATATGGTCAATTTCGTACTTGTACTGATTGTGAATTAAATCTGAAATTGGAATATTCTTCCCAGTATAGAGACACTTCTCTCCCTGCTGGTGCCATAAACGAATCTTAGTAGCCAATTCCTTATGCCCTTGAAAGATACTATCTGGTAACTCTTTTTTCCCATTGTATTGGAATGCAGCCTTTTCCATAGCAGTATTTTTCTCATCTTGGTTTGCTTTTTGACGTTTTATATAATCTTTCTTAGCATCTTCTTCGTTATTTTCTCGCGCCATTTCGATAACGATATTATCAAAGATACCATATTTTTTAGTTGCTTCGTTGATTATCTTTATGGCCTGTCTGACAGATTTTGCTACTACAGGGTTATAAATTTCTTCTGTTAATTCTTTTTCATCAATATACTTGCTTCTTTTTGATGTTTCTTTAGATTTTTGTTTCCCCAATCGTGTTAGAATTGTCATCTGCTCTTCTGAAGTTTCATAGAGTTCTGGTATCAATTCTATCATGAGTTTAAGAGAAAAATTATGCCATCCCTTACTAAATAGACTGCTATTATTTTTTCTAAATTGAACCAATTCAAGTACTTGGTCTTGACTAAAAGAATCCTTTAATTTTGTGTTAATCGCTTCTTCTATACCTTCTCGTTCAGTATTTAGAGTTAAAATATGAGCAAGTTCATCTAGAACTTCTCTAGACAATTCTCCAACTGAAATTGTTTCTAGTGATTGCATTTTTCGATAGACTTCAAAAGTATGCATTTCAGGTTTATTGTTTACATCAACTCGATAACCACGTATCTGATCTACTGAAGCATCAAGCATTTTAGCAATGTATTTCAATAAGGTTGAAGCCCCTAATGTTTTCGCCGATTTAACATATTCAACGATTGTTTTCTTTTGTTCCTCACTCAGTTTCTTGGTTTCTGTAGGAACTGTTAAATTATTTAAATCATTTAACAAATTAAACTCTTGAGCAGTATAGGAAGCTTTTGAAGCTCTGTACTCATTAGGATAAAATGTACATTTACCAATTAAAATACCAAAAATATTATCTAATGTCGTACCGTCTGTTCTGAAACGTCCATAATCCGTCCGAGATTTTTCATTACCTGGTCCATGATAGTATTTTCTTTTCTCTGTAAGGATTTTTAGATAATTCTCTATAAACTCATCCGTGATCTGGTTATTAAATTCTTGCTGTTTTCTAAGAATTCTTTCAGCTTCTTTTCTATAAGCAGATGTTGAAAAAACATTGATCAATCGCCGTTTCTCACCATTTTCTACAACAGTGAAATCTCCTCTTACTTGACCATATTTTTCGAAACGTTCTAGTTGGATTTGACCAGGTGTTTGTTCAGCGAGTAATTTTCTATTTTCCTCAACTGCCTTACCATAATCAGACGATACTGCACCACCATCCTCAGTAGCATCATCTAAATAGCTAATCCCACGTCTCTTAACAATGTTCTTTAAAGCTATGAACAGCTCTTCATTCGTTAGTTGCTGATTCAAGCCATCTACACGAAGTCGATATGGATTAAGATTAATGGATACCTTAGAAAAATCAGTTAAAAAACCATAGTCTTCAAATAAATCCTTAAGGCGAACACCACGGTGTTTTTTCCTACGATGTAATCGTCGAGCCTGTCTATTTTTTCTTCTTTCAACATTATTATCAGCTGTTGCAGCTGGAAAAAGACGAGAATTCGCATGGATAATCTTTCCAGAATTTTTTTCTAGAATTCCCACTCCTACGGATGCAATACCAATATCCAATCCTAAAACTAAACCATTCATAATTATACTCCTAACCAATCATCATATTAATTAAATTTTACTCCTTACTTCCTAAAAAATCAAATCATTATATGCAATTAACTATAATATCCTGTCTTTTTATAATTATATGCAAATTCTCCCGTTTTCATCATTGATAAAAAACAAAAAAGCGTGATCTCACGCTTTTGGAGTTCTATTTTAACTGGAGTGATTTCTACATGAAAATTACTAGTTTACTGCCCCCTGCAGGAATCGAACCTGCAACTACTCCTTAGGAGGGAGTTGTTATATCCATTGAACTAAGGGAGCTAGAGAAAAACCCTGCTGAATGAGCAGAGTTTTTTAGTCGAATTAACGACGGATTTCTTTGATACGAGCTGCTTTACCTTGAAGAGCACGCAAGTAGTACAATTTCGCACGACGTACTTTACCGTAACGAACAACTTCGATCTTTTCAACACGTGGAGTGTGGATTGGGAAGATACGCTCAACACCTACACCATTAGAGATTTTACGAACTGTGTAGTTTTCTGAGATGCCCGCACCTTTACGTGCGATAACAACACCTTCAAAAATCTGGATACGTTCACGGTTACCTTCGACAACTTTCGCGTGTACACGAACAGTGTCACCAGGACGGAATGATGGGATATCTGTACGAAGTTGACCTTCAGTCAAGCTTTGGATTAATGGATTCATTTTATTCTCCTATCTTTGTCAATCTTGAGGAACCTTCCTCAGCGGATAAACTGTATTTTCGTGCGTCCATTACACACAAGATACAGTTTACCAAATTTCCACCTAAAAGTAAAGAAATTTATAGCAGAATTCCTAAAAAAATCGCTAGAAAACCGCCTATGTAAGTTAAGAGAAAATAGCTATAAAATACCTTCTTGTCACTGATTAGTCTTTGCAGCTCGTCATTCAAGGTTGAAAAGGTCGTCAAACCTCCACAAAAACCTGTCGCTAGGATAGCATAGACTTCCTTGGACTCCACATGATTGTAGAGTAGGCCAATCAAAAAACATCCTATAAGATTGGCAATGAGAGTTCCTAGAGGTAATTTTGAAGCTTGATTATAGCGGGAAAAGAAATAACGAACTAGGGCTCCAAACCCGCAGGCGATTGCAAGATAAACGATTACCATTTCTTCCTCCCTAGAACATAAGCCAAGAGTAGACCTCCACCAATGCTCAAAAATAAGTAGATGCCTAAGCTAAGATAACGCCCGGTATCAAGCAGTTTTACTGCATCAAGCATTAGGCTAGAAAAGGTTGTTAAACCTCCGCAAAAACCCGTCCCCAGCGCCAAAACCAAGCCTTTACTAGTTCCCTTATAGACCAGATAGCCTTTTACCAGATAGACCAGGCAGAAAATGCCTAGATAGTTGACAAGAAAGGTCCCCCAAGGAAAGTCTGGGCTAGCTGGTAACCAAGTGGAAATGAGATAGCGGATAAGGCCTCCCACCATTGCAGCCAGAAAAATTCCTAGCGGATAGAATTGTTCTTTTTTCATTTGATATTTTGATCCTGATAATCACGCGAACGTTTGAGAATGTCTGAAAAAGTCGCAACAATGGTCTCCTGATAGCGCTTATCTTCTACTCGATTTCTGACTTTTTCAAAAATGACTTCTTCTCGCTTACTATCTAAAATAGGTTTTCCTGAGGCTTTCTTATAGGCAACCACTCCCTCAACCAAATGCATCCGTTCTTCTAGGAGCTTGACGATTTGGTCGTCGATTTGATCAATTTCTTGCCGAATAATATCTAAGTTCATACAGTCTCCTCCTTTATTTGAATTATTGTATCAAAAAGCCTCTAAATAGGCTAGTAAAATCCCAAAAAAACTAATAAAAAAACGCACTGACTTCTTCCAGTCAGCGCAGTTTGATTCTTATCCTACTTTTGCAGCCAATTCTTCTGCGAATTGTTCCAAGCGTTCGATGTCTTCTTCTTCGGCAGAAAGGTCCACTTTAACAGACTCTGAACCTTTTTCTGCTCCTGTCGCTACAAATACACGATCAAAGTCATCGACAGCCTTACAGAATTCGTCGTAGAAGGTATCTCCTGAACCGATCACTCCGTAGATTTTGCCATTCAAGTTGAGATCTGCTAGGTCTTCGTAGAAGTCCATCATCTCATCTGGCAATTCTCCATCACCGTAAGTATAAGTCGCAACGATCGCGATATCCGCTTCCAAGAAGTCTGAAGCGTCAACAGTCGTACATTCATCCACATCTACATCCAAGCCCAAGTCACGCAATTTATCTGCTACAATATCTGCAATTTCTTCGGTATTACCGGTCATACTGGCAAATACAATTTTTGCTAATGCCATATCGTCCTCCTCAATTTATCTTTCTCCATTATATCATATCTTTTTCATTTTAAAAATAAAAATTCTTGTGCTACAATGAAATGAGAAAGAATTGAGGTTATTTATGGAAATTTGCCAGCAAATTTTAGAGAAAATCAAAGAATACGATACCATTATCATTCACCGTCATATGAAACCAGATCCAGATGCCTTAGGGAGTCAAGTGGGCTTGAAAGCTCTTCTCACACACCATTTTCCAGAAAAGACCATCAAAGCAGTCGGTTATAACGAACCAACTCTTACTTGGATGGCGGAAATGGATACTGTCCCAGACAGTGTCTACCAAGGAGCTCTTGCTATTATTTGTGATACAGCGAATCGTCCTCGTATCGATGATAAACGCTACGAACAAGCTGCTTTCACCATCAAAATCGATCACCATCCAAATGATGATATCTACGGTGACCTATCTTGGGTGGATACAAGTTCAAGCAGTGCCAGTGAGATGATTGCATTATTTGCTCAAGAAAATCAGCTAGCTTTGTCTAGTGAAGCGGCACGACTTCTCTATGCAGGAATTGTCGGGGACACAGGGCGTTTTCTCTACCCTTCAACTAGTGCCCGTACCTTTAGAATAGCTGGCCAGCTCCGAGAAATTGATTTTGACTTTGCTGGATTGTCTCGTCAAATGGATACCATGAGCTTCAAGATTGCAAAATTGCAAGGCTTTGTCTATGATCATTTAGAAGTTGATGAGAATGGGGCTGCACGCGTTCTGCTTACTCAAGACATCTTGGAAAAATATAAGGTTACGGATGCTGAAACAGCAGCGATTGTTGGGGCACCTGGTCGAATTGATACCGTTAAGGCTTGGGCTATCTTTGTTGAACAAGCTGATGGTCACTTCCGTGTACGTATGCGCAGTAAAATCACTCCTATCAATGAGATAGCCAAACGACACGACGGGGGAGGGCATCCATTAGCCAGTGGCGCCAATTCCTATAGTCTAGAAGAAAACGAACAAATATACAAAGAACTTAAAGAGGCTCTACAGATGCACCAAGGCTAAGAAAGAATTTTCTTGGCCTTTTATATGCTAGATTCTTAAAATATACGGTTTCTTTGTACCTCAGTTTATGGTATAATAAATCAAACTGAATAAAAGGAGACTTAATAATGGAAAAAAATCGTTTGTATATTCTCATTTCTGCTGGAGTAGCAATCCTTGGTTCACTTTTGCCATGGGCTAGTTTAAATGCAGGTTCTTTTGGATCCTATAGCGTGAATGGTTACCAAGGAGATGGGTGGTTTGTCATTATCGCAGCTATTGTGTCTATTGTTCTTGCTTGCTTGAATAATATGAATAAAGCAATGCCTAAAGGGTTCTCAATTGGTGTCATTGTTGCAGGTGCAATTGCAACTCTTGTCACACTAAATAGTCTCTTTAATGTAAATAAGTACATGTCTAACTTTGGTGGATATGGCATTTCAATCGGCTTTGGTTTGATTTTGGCTATTCTTGCTAGCATTGCACTAGTTGTAACTGGTCTCTTGGCAATGTCAGGTGGTAAAATTACAAAAGAGTCATTTACTGAATTAGCTGAGTCTGGTAAAGATTTTGCTCAAACTGTCGGACGTGTAACAAGCTCTACCGTTAAAACTGCGGTCGAAGAAATCAAAAAAGAATCTCAAGAACGTAAAAAAGAAGAAACTACTGCTGAAAAAACAGAGACAGCTAAAGAGGAAACCGAGCAAAAAGAAGAAGCTAAGGAACCAGCTAATGTGGAAGCTGCATCAGCAGCAGAAAACGCAGAACCAGTAAAAGAAAAAACTACAGAATCTGAAACAAAAACAGAAGCTGAGCCAGTAAACGAACCAACAGAAACAGAGGCTGAAGCTGAAGCTGAAACTGTAACAGAATCAACAGAAATAGAAACTACTGAATCTGAAAAAGAAGCTGAATCAGCAGAAGAAAACACAGAACCAGTAAAAGAAACAGAAGTAAAAAATCAACAAGAAGAAAAAGCTCCAAATTAAGAGAACTAATCATTCTTCTACCCTCACTCCAGTAAACACTGGAGTGATTTTTTATCAAGATTTTTAATAAAATCAGGGAAAAGACTTGCCAAACTTATCAGAATCTGATAGACTAGTATGGTAACAATCTATGGCTCGCAAAGAGACCATGGCAGAAAGGAAATATTGCAAAATGAAAAAAGATATCCATCCAGAATATCGCCCAGTTGTCTTCATGGACACAACTACTGGTTACAAATTCCTTAGCGGTTCAACAAAACGCTCTAACGAAACTGTTGAGTTCGAAGGCGAAACTTACCCATTGATCCGTGTGGAAATTTCATCAGACTCACACCCATTCTACACTGGACGTCAAAAGTTCACTCAAGCAGATGGACGCGTGGATCGTTTCAACAAAAAATACGGTCTCAAATAATGATAAAAAAGAACAGTTACCACTGTTCTTTTTTTGTACTTCTTTTTATGAACCAACCACTACCACTTTCTCTTTATCAACCTTCACGCTGACACTATAATTGATTTCAAACGAGGTTAAAAAATATCGAAAAGAAGCTTGATATTGAGAATGGTCAAGATGATTGAAACTGCGTAACCTAGGATGGTGTTCCACTTGGCATTGGTGAATTCTCCCATCAGTGACTTCTTAGAGGTCAGATAGATTAAGGGGAAGATTGAAAACGGAAGAGCAATTGACAGAAAAACTTGTGAATAGACCAATAACTGATCCAAGGTTTTTTCTTGATGTCCAAACAAGACGGCAACAATAATCACAGGAAGCAAGGCAAAAATCCGGGTACCGATACGGATAATCCACTGAGGCAATTTCAGATGTAAGAAGCCTTCCATGACAATCTGTCCTGTTAAGGTACCTGTAATGGTCGAATTCTGGCCACTTGCTAAGAGGGCTAGGGCAAATAAAGTTGACAGAGTTGAGCTGGCTATCGCTCCTGCTATTGTCGAATCCTGTAAAGCATTGTACATTTGAGAGAAAGCTGAAATTTCAGATGCATGACCAAAAAAGAGAGATGCCCCTAAAATGAGAAGCAAGGAATTGACAATAAAGGCTAGGGACAACTGAAGATTTGAATCCCAGGTCATAAAACGCACGGCTTTTCGAACATCCTTCTTATCTTTGTGATTGATTTTCCTTGTTTGGGATAGAGAGGAATGGAGATAGAGATTATGGGGCATGACTGTCGCTCCTACAATTCCTAGAGCCAAGGTCAATTGGCTTTCATGACCTGGTAATGGTGTTTCAAATAATGTTGGAGTCGGTAAATAACCACCAAAGATACCCTGAATACTCGGATTAGATAAAGCCACCAGATAGGTAAAGATGGCTAGTATGGTTAAAATAAGGGTCGTAACAATGGCTTCAATTTTTTTGAAGCCAAATTTCATTAACAACAACAAAAGAAATACATCTAAAACGGTTAAGAGGATAGCGACCATAATCGGTATTTTAAATAAAAGATTTAAGGCAATCGCTGAGCCTAAAACCTCGGCTAAGTCGGTCGCCATTAAAGCTAATTCTAAAATCACCCATAAACTATAGCGAAGCCATTTGGGAGCATGATGTGCAGTTGCCTGTGCTAGATCCATCTTAGTTACGATACCGAGCTTTCCAGCCATCTGTTGTAGTTGCATGGCAATGATGGATGAAATCAAAATAACAAATAAGAGACTATATTTGTAGGATGCACCACCAACCACGCTGGTAATCCAGTTTCCAGGATCCATATAACCAACTGCTACAAGGGCTCCAGGTCCTAAAAAAGCTTTTAGATTTTGCCAAAAATGATTGTTATTAGGAGTTTCAATAGATTGGTTGATCTCAGAAAGAGAGACTTTTTTGTAAGAAGACATCGGAATTTTACACTTTCTAATCTGTCTTTACCTATTTTCTTAATGGAAATTTTGAAAATATAATGAAAATAGTTTTCCATTTCCAATTCTACCTTATTATATCACAATTTAGAACGATTCTTCAGGAAAGAATGATGGTTGAAATAAGCAATTTCTGTATTGCAAAAGCCAGCGTTTTCTAACGCTGGCTTTAAAACTGTGAAAATTCTGTCTCAACTAGATTGCTTCTGTGACAAAACTACGGCTTTCTAGCACCTTGAGCATGGCATTAGCTGTATCTAGAGCTGTAAAGAGTGGCACACCGTGTTCAATGGCTGAACGGCGGATTTGCTCACCATCTTCGTCAGCAGTTCGTTTTGTTCCGACAGTATTGATGATTGCTTGGATTTTCCCTTTGCGAACAAAGCTTGGGATATCCTGATCGTCATCACCAATCTTACCAACAGGTTGGGCTTGAAGTCCATGACTGGCAAAGAATGCTGCTGTCCCTTCTGTCGCAAGGATACCATAACCGATATTTTGGAAACGACGAGCCAAGTCCAAGGCTTCATCTTTGGCATCATCAGCGATGGTAAATACAACGTTACCAAAGGTTGGCAAGTGCAGGTAAGAAGCTTCAAAGGCCTTGTACAAAGCTTTTTCAAGAGTAGTATCAGAACCCATAACTTCCCCTGTTGACTTCATTTCAGGACCGAGCAAGCTGTCTACCTTAGCTAGTTTCGTAAAGGAGAAGACTGGCGCCTTGATATGAACGCGAGTGCTTTCTGGATAGAGTCCATCTTGATAGCCAAGTTCTTCAAGACTTTGCCCAAGAATGAGCTTGGTCGCTACCTGAGCCATAGGAATATTAGTTACCTTAGAAAGGAATGGAACCGTACGGCTGGCACGTGGATTGACCTCAATAACGTATACTTTTTCATCCTTGATGACAAACTGGATGTTCATCATTCCAAGACAGTTAAGGCCAATTGCTAGACGTTTGGTATAGTCTGCGATGGTTTCCTGCACCTTTTGCGACAAGGTTTGTGGTGGGTAAACGGCCATTGAGTCACCTGAGTGGACACCGGCACGTTCGATATGTTCCATGATACCAGGGATGAGAACATTTTCCCCGTCTGAGATGGCATCGACTTCACACTCTTGCCCAACGATGTAAGAATCGACAAGGACTGGATGGTCTGGACTAGCCTTAACAGCGGTACGCATGTAAGAACGAAGGTCTTTTTCGTTTTCGACGATTTCCATAGCACGTCCACCCAAGACATAAGATGGACGAACGAGAACTGGGAAACCAATCTTGCGAGCAGCAAGCACAGCTTCTTCTTCATTGGTAGCTGTTTGACCTGGTGGCTGTGGAATATCCAAGTCTTTAAGGGCTTGTTCAAAGAGGTCACGATCTTCGGCACGGTCTAGGTCAGCGACTTGCGTACCAAGGATGGTCACACCTGCTTTTGCCAAAGGCTCCGCAAGGTTGATGGCTGTTTGACCACCGAACTGAACGATAACGCCTTTTGGTTGCTCCAAATCGATAACATTCATGACATCTTCGAATGTTAATGGCTCAAAGTAGAGCTTGTCAGATACCGAGAAGTCTGTTGAAACGGTCTCTGGGTTTGAATTCATGATGATGGCTTCATAACCAGCAGCCTGAATCGCCTTCACCGAGTGAACAGTTGCATAGTCAAACTCAACCCCTTGACCGATACGGATTGGACCTGAACCTAGGACTAGGACGGATTCCTTATCAGACTTGATAGATTCATTTTCCCAACCATAGGTTGAATAGAAGTATGGTGTTTCAGAGTCAAACTCCGCCGCACAAGTATCAACCATCTTGTAAACTGGGACAATCTTGTTTTCCAAGCGAAGTTGGCGAACTTGCTCAGCGGTCGTTTTCCAAAGTTCCGCAATCTTGCGGTCTGAAAATCCATTGAGTTTAGCTGTTTTCAAGACTTCTAGATCTTGTGGATGGGCACCTAATTCTTGCTCAATTTCAAAGATGTGCAAGAGTTTATCCAGATAGAAGATATCAATCTTGGTCAATTCAGCAATTTCTTCTGGTGTATAACCACGGCGAATGGCTTCTGATACGTAGAAGAGACGGTCATCTTGGGCTTTCACAACCTTTTCAATCAAGGCATCATCAGAAACAGTTGCCAGTTCAGGCATTTCATTGTGGTGAACCCCAATTTCAAGTGAACGACAGGCTTTTAGAAGAGACTCCTCAATGTTCCGACCGATGGCCATGACTTCTCCAGTCGCCTTCATCTGAGTACCAAGACGACGCTCACCTTTTTCAAACTTGTCAAATGGGAAACGTGGAATCTTAGCAACGACGTAGTCAAGGGCTGGTTCAAACATAGCATAGGTTGAACCTGTAACTGGGTTGATGACCTCATCCAAGGTCAAACCGACGGCAATCTTAGCTGCCAATTTAGCAATCGGATAACCCGTCGCCTTAGAAGCAAGGGCTGACGAACGCGATACACGAGGGTTTACTTCGATAACATAGTACTTGAAGCTATGCGGATCAAGGGCCAGCTGAACGTTACACCCACCTTCAATCTTGAGAGCGCGGATAATGCTCAAGCTCGCGTCACGAAGCATTTGGTTTTCATAGTCTGACATGGTTTGCGCAGGAGCAAATACGATAGAATCCCCTGTGTGAATCCCCACTGGGTCAAAGTTTTCCATGTTACAAACAACGAGGGCATTGTCAGCTGAGTCACGCATGACTTCGTATTCGATTTCCTTGAAACCTGCGATTGAACGCTCAATCAAACATTGGGTAACAGGTGACAATTTCAACCCATTTTCAGCGATTTCACGCAATTCTTCCTCGTTGGCACACATACCACCACCAGTACCACCTAGGGTAAAGGCTGGACGGACAATGACTGGATAGCCGATTGATGCCGCAAAAGCAACAGCTTCTTCCACTGTGTTGACAATTTCAGATTCTGGAATTGGTTGCTCAAGCTCTTCCATCAATTGTTTAAAGAGGTCACGGTCCTCTGCTTGGTCGATGGCAGACAATTTAGTACCTAGAAGCTCTACTCCAAGCTCATCTAGGATGCCGTTTTTAGACAATTCCATGGCCATATTGAGCCCTGTCTGACCTCCAAGAGTTGGAAGCAAAGCATCTGGACGTTCCTTACGGAGAATACGCGTCACAAACTCAAGTGTAATCGGTTCGATGTAAACCTTGTCAGCAATCTCCTTATCCGTCATGATAGTGGCAGGGTTTGAGTTTACCAAGACAACCTCATAACCTTCCTCTTTCAAAGACAAGCAGGCCTGGGTCCCAGCATAGTCAAACTCAGCAGCCTGACCAATAATAATCGGACCAGAACCAATCACCATAATTTTTTGAATATCAGTACGTTTAGGCATTTATAAGATATTAAGGGCGTCAAGCGGACCAAGCTAAAATAGGAGTTATGACGAAGAACTATCAGTTCTAGGAATAACTATCTTTTTAGCACCGTCCGTAGCCTGTATTCAGTTCAGCAAATACGGACCACCCTTCTCCTTTCTATTCGTCGCCTCACAGAGCGACATTAAATAAGATACAAAGGACGAATAGAAAGCGATTGAATTTTAGGAAACCAAGGAAGGATTGACAATCCAAGTTGGTTTCTCTAAATTCCGAGCTTTCCGTCCGTGTTCAGTTACATAAATTCTCCGACGAGCTTTTACTCGTTCTTAGTTTACTTGTTTAAAAGCTTCCATCATCTCGATAAATTCATCAAATAGGTAGCTTGCGTCGTGTGGACCAGGAGCTGCATCTGGGTGGAATTGTACAGAAAAACCTGGTTGGTATCTGTGACGCACACCCTCAACTGATTTATCATTGATTTCTTCGTGGGTAATGATCAAATGCTCTGGTAAGTCCTCACGGCTGACTGCATAACCATGGTTTTGGCTGGTAAAGTCTACACGTCCTGTTGCAATCTCACGTACCGCGTGGTTAAATCCACGGTGACCAAATTTCATCTTGTAGGTCTTAGCACCGTTTGCCATAGCAAAGAGTTGGTGTCCCATACAAATACCGAAAATTGGAATTTTCCCTTGCACACCACGAATCATGTCCAGTGCTTCTGGAACGTCTTCTGGGTTACCTGGACCATTTGACAACATAACTCCATCAGGATTGAGGTGGAGAATTTCTTCTGCCGTTGTTGAATACGGAACGACGGTCACGTTACAGTTACGCTTAGAAAGTTCACGTAAGATGGAGTGCTTGAGACCAAAGTCTACTAAGACCACACTCAAACCAACTCCAGGAGCTGGGTAGGAAGTTTTAGTAGAAACCTGCTTGATATTGTCTGTCGGCAAGACTGTTGCTTGGAGCTGATCCGTCACATGGTCCATGCTGTCCCCAACGTGAGTCAAGGTTGCACGCATAGTACCGTGCTTACGGATAATCTTGGTAAGGGCACGCGTATCAATCCCTGAAATACCAGGAATTTTCTTAGCTATCAAAAATTCATCCAAGGTCATTTGGTTGCGCCAGTTACTAGCTCGACGCGCCTCTTCGAAAACGACAACTCCTTTACAAGTTGGAATGATGGATTCGTAATCATCACGGTTAATTCCATAATTTCCCACCAAAGGATAGGTAAAGGTCAAGATTTGTCCATTATAAGACTGGTCTGTAATGGATTCTTGGTAGCCAGTCATCCCTGTGTTAAAGACGATCTCACCTGTTACATCAATGTCTGCTCCGAAGGCCTTTCCTTCAAAAACTGTGCCATCTTCTAATACTAGAAGTCTTTTTGTCATATTTTCACCTCTCGTGGACGCTCACTGGCGTCTTTTAACGTCTTGTGTTTTAGTTGGCGTTTCTACTCGCCAATACGGATTCTAAAATTGCCATTCGAACAAAGACACCGTTGGTCATTTGTTGGACAATGCGTGATTTTGGTGCTTCAACCAAGTGGTCAGCAATTTCCACATCTCGATTCACTGGAGCAGGATGCATAATGATTGCTGTTTCTTTTAAGCGATTATAGCGTTCTTGGTTCAAACCGTGTTGAGCATGGTAGTCTTCTTTTGAAAAAACGGCTCCACTATCATGGCGTTCATGTTGAACTCGGAGTAACATCAAAACATCCACCTGATCAACAATCTCATCAATAGTTACAAACTGTCCATAGTCCGCAAACTCTTGACTTCTCCATTCCTCAGGTCCTGCAAAGAACAGTTCAGCTCCCAAGCGTTTCAAAATCTGCATATTGGATTTGGCAACGCGTGAGTGGTCCAAGTCGCCTGCAATAGCAACCTTGAGACCCTCAAAGTGACCAAATTCCTCATAAATAGTCATCAAATCAAGCAAGCTCTGGCTAGGATGTTGTCCCGAACCATCACCACCATTGATAATAGAAGTTGTAATTGACGGACTTGCAATCAACTCTCTGTAATAGTCGACCTCTGGGTGGCGAATCACACAGACATCCACTCCTAGAGCAGATAGGGTCAAGATGGTATCATACAATGTCTCACCCTTATTGACCGAGCTAGTCTTCACATCAAAGTCCAGTCGCTCCAACCCTAGCTTAATCTCTGCCACTTCAAAGGACTTATGTGTCCGTGTAGAATCTTCAAAGAAGAGATTCGATACGATAGGTTTGTTCTCGTAGGGAAGTTGGGCTCCGTTTTTAAACTCGATTCCTCGTTTGATCAATTTCATCACTTGATCAACTGTAAGGTCTTCCATGGAAACCACATGGTTCAATGCTTGTTGATTTTCTGACATGGCTACTCCTTCAGCTTTCTAAGCTTCTTCAGTAATCAGAACTCTGTCTTGGCCATCAAGTTCTGTCATCTCTACGATGATTTCTTCAGAACGACTGGTTGGGATATTTTTCCCAACGTAATCTGGACGGATAGGCAATTCTCTATGTCCACGGTCAACTAGCACCGCAAGACTCACGCGCGCAGGACGACCATGGCCAACAATATTATCGATCGCAGCTCGGATGGTACGGCCTGTATAGAGTACATCATCCACCAAGATAACTTCACGGTCTGTCACATCAACAGAAATCAAAGAAGTATCTTCTCCGCTTTTAACATCATCACGGAAAGGCTTGGTGTCTAATTCCACAACAGGAACAGTGATATTTTCCAACTGCTCCAAGCGTTCTTTGATACGATGAGCGATGAAAACACCACGCGTTTTTATCCCAGCTAGGATAATTTTATTCAAATCTTTATTGCGCTCAATAATCTCGTAAGTAATTCGCGTAATCGCGCGTTTGACGGTCAATTCGTCTACAACTTCTTTTGCCTTCATGACAAACCTCCAAAAAGAAAAGTCTCCTTCTACAAGGAGACTTGAAATGTATAGCCAAGCGAGCCCTACTGTAAACAGTATAGACTTCACCCTTCTACTTTATCGCGCTCCTTGCCTGCCTCACGGGACAGGTTTAAAGGACTATTTAGTTACCATTTACTATAGCACAAAGCACCCTTAAAATCAAGCAAAAACTTTTTCAAAGTCCCCTTAAACATTGCTAAAATCATATAATTGGGGATAGTGGTTACATTCTGGATTTTTGGGATGGCAGATAGCTCGTCCAAAGTAAATCATGGCCTGGTGGGCTGCTAACCACTCTTCTGGTGGCAGAACATCCATGACACGTTTTTCTACTTCAAGTGGTGTAGCTGATTTTTTAACGATATCGTGATGCTTACAGATACGCTCCACATGAGTATCCACTGCAAAAGCAGGAATTCCAAACCCCACACTCATGACGACATTTGCTGTTTTACGACCAACACCCGCTAGACTTTCTAATTCCTCTCGAGTCTGAGGTACTTGCCCGTCAAAATCATCTAGTAATTGTTGAGCACATTTTTTAAGGAATTTGGCCTTATTTCGATACAGTCCCAGACGAGAAATGTGTGAAGCAATTTCACTTTCAGTCGCGACAGACATGGCTTGTGGTGTTGGAAAAGCAGCAAAGAGACCTGGCGTGGCCTTATTTACCGCTGCATCTGTCGTCTGAGCTGACAACATCACCGCAACCAAGAGTTCAAAATGATTGCGAAAATCTAGACTTGGTTTGGCATCTGGAAAAAGGGCAATAATTTCCTCAATGACATGACGGGCACGTTTCTTGGATAAAACCATCTACTCGTCTCCATCAAACAGTCCTTGCAAGCCAGCAAATGGACTGTTTTCTTCTTTCTTGACTGCTTGTTGAGCTTGGTATTCGTCCTCAGTCATGATTTGCCAGTCATTTCCAGACACAAACCCTTGGCCAGCCTCTTCTTCTGCCGTCAAGACCTTGATTGGGATATTGAGCAAGATATTATCTGCTACGCTCTCAGCAAGGTCGATTTCCCCATTTTCGATAGGCAAGACCAAGTCATCATCAAGAACCTCCTGGTCCAGTTGGTTGGTCGCTCCTTCCATTAAGACCTCTGTGACTGGATAAGACTCAGCCAACTCAACTGGCTCCATACTGCGGCTGGAAGCAAGGACAATGGTATATGACAACTGATAGTCTAAGAAATACAGACGGTCTTCGTACTGTACCTTCCCCACTGCAAGGATATCTTTGACATCTAAAATCTCTTGGTTCCGTTTACGCAAGTCTGCTGCCAGGTCTAAAGCTTGTTCAAAATGTAGGCCTTCAGGTTGCTTACGAATTTCTTGAATGTTTAACTTCATATTTCCTCCATAAAGATGTACTCACTTGATTATACCATGAAAATGCTACAAGTCAGCCTCCCAAACCTTGAGATTGAAATCTCATTTTTTAACATATTTACTATGACAAACTTTCCTATTAGTGCTATACTATAGGCAAGAATACATCAGAGCAAGGAGGATGCTCATATGGAAGACAAAATACTCATCACTGAAGCTTACCAACTCCTTTCCGAGTTAGATAAAAGCTACCAAAGTTGCAAACAAGGAACAGCCGATGATCTTCGACTGCAAGAGCTGCTGAACACCACTCTTGAGGAACTAAAAAAAGCAGAAAAGCTGGACAACAGTATCTTAATCGACCTTGAGAAATTTTACCAACGCACCAGTCTTCTGATTGGACTAGGGAGCCTAAAACTAAACGATCAAGCTCGTACTGCTTGGCGCAACTATGACAAGTTCCACTACGAACATGTCAAACACGTACTGACTCTCTATGGACCTGTTTTTGGATTTTAGAGCTTGAAATCACTTGTTTTCTATTGACAAAATTTCCTGAAAGGTATAGGATAGAGGTACTAATACTCGGAGGTAAGGGAGACATGAACAACTAAGTCTATCAAATAAAGAATCTTTATTTAGTAGATCTTGTTTTTGTCTCTTTTTGTGTGCTCTTTTCATACTAGATTTTCTAGTATCTTGTCCTCATTGAAAATCAAAAAACTAGAAAGCTATGCTCCTCTTGGGTTGGGTTAGGCAGCTCCAAGCTAGTTTGACGAGTTTTTTCAACGAGGATAATAGAGTTTTGACAGTGACTTTGGGCTCTACTAGATAAAGTAGAGCTTTTTGTTATGCACTATCGACATTCTAGAAAGGGCAACAATATGATAAAAATCAATCATCTAACTATCACGCAAAACAAAGATCTACGAGATCTTGTATCTGACCTAACCATGACTATCCAAGACGGAGAAAAGGTTGCTATTATTGGTGAAGAAGGAAATGGTAAATCGACTTTACTACGAGCTTTAACGGGGGAAGCATTACCTGATTTTACTATCAAGGGCGACATCCAGTCTGACCTTCAATCACTGGCCTACATTCCTCAAAAGTTACCTGAGGAGCTAAAAAATAGGACTCTACATGACTACTTCTTTTTGGATTCTGCTGATTTAGACTACAGTATTCTCTATCGCTTGGCGGAGGAGTTGCACTTTGATAGCGACCGTTTTGCTAGCGACCAAGAAATTGGCAGTCTATCAGGGGGCGAAGCTTTGAAAATTCAGCTCATTCACGAGTTAGCCAAACCTTTTGAGATTCTATTTTTAGATGAACCTTCAAATGACCTAGACCTTGAGACAGTTGATTGGCTAAAAAGGCAGATTCGCAAGATTAGGCAAACTGTTATTTTCATTTCCCATGATGAAGACTTTCTTTCTCAAACGGCTGATACTATTGTCCACTTGCGGCTGGTCAAGCATCGGAAAGAAGCGGAAACGCTAGTCGAGCATTTAGACTATGATCGCTATAGTGAGCAGAGAAAGGCTAGTTTTGCAAGGCAAAGTCAGCAAGCTGCTAACGACCAGAGAGCCTATGACAAAACCATGGAAAAACATCGCCACGTTAAGCAAAATGTAGAAACTGCACTTCGAGCTACCAAAGACAGTACTGCTGGTCGCCTATTGGCTAAAAAGATGAAAACTGTTCTCTCTCAAGAAAAACGCTTTGAAAAGGCAGCTCAGTCCATGACCCAAATGCCACTTGAAGAGGAACAAATCCAACTTTTCTTTTCAGACATCCAACCATTACCGGCTTCTAAAGTCTTAGTCCAACTGGAAAAAGAAAATTTGTCCATTGGCGAGCGTATTTTGGCTCAGGAGTTACAACTAATTGTCCGTAGTCAAGATAAAATCGGTATCATAGGGCCTAATGGTGTTGGAAAATCAACTCTGTTAGCCAAGTTGCAACAACTGCTCAGCGCCAAAAGAGAGATTTCGCTTGGTTTTATGCCACAAGATTACCATAAAAAGCTGCAATTGGATTTATCACCAGTAGCCTATCTCAGCCAAACTGGACAAAAAGAGGAACTACAGAAAATCCAATCTCACCTAGCCAGTCTCAATTTCAACTATCCAGAGATGCACCACCAAATCCGCTCCCTATCTGGCGGGCAACAAGGTAAACTCCTACTTTTGGATTTAGTGTTGCGCAAACCAAACTTTCTCCTTCTGGATGAGCCCACACGAAACTTTTCTCCCACTTCTCAACCCGAAATCAGAAAACTCTTTGCCTCCTATCCCGGCGGTCTGATCACTGTTTCGCATGACAGACGCTTCTTAAAAGAGGTCTGTACGAGTATCTATCGTTTGACAGATCGTGGTTTGGAAGTTGTTGATTTACAAGATTTATAAATGTTGAACATAGCAAAAATCCAGAGACGATCTCTGGATTTTGTTTACACACGTCTTTCTTGGGAACATTGATATAAAGAGCGCTTCTGGCGTCTTTTACGTGACAGATTATGCTCTGACTTTTGTTTAAATTATATAAGCTAGAAATCATTTTTTACTATTTTACAGCTCAAAGCATTCTAATGCATCATTATCTCATATACAAAAAGCAAAATGCAACCAGATTATTGAGGACATGCAAAAGAATGGAATTCCATAGGTTGTCAGAAGTCTTATACCTTACCCCAAATGCAAATCCCATACCTAAATAGTTGATAAAGCTAGGAATAGTATAGGGACCATGCAGATAAGCAAAAAGAAGCGACGTGGCAAACAAGCCAAAATAGGTATTCTTAAATACTATCCCCTGTAACATACCTCGCATAAAGATTTCTTCCGTGACAGGTGCCAAAACACAGAGATCCACAAAAAGTACAGACCATGAAAGTGAAAAACTTTGCACAGCTTGAGTTGTGTCTGATTGGGTAGGGCCTAAAAAATTGATCAAAATATAAAAGAGGAAAAGCAAGGCGTATGAAAGAAAGCATTTAAGAATATCTTTTAGGCGGATTTTCCGAATGTGAAACAAGTCATACTTTTTTCCTACATATAAAAATATTGCAAGTTCAACAAGTGTAAAAAGGATTGATAGCGTTAATGAATTTATTCGCATGATTTTCTCTGCTATACTCAAATGAATCGGCAGAAAAATCAAAATCAAGAAAAACGTCATCCAGCGCTTATACATCATTCACCTCAATTATATAGAATTACATATATTATACTATTTTTTGGTGAGATAACAAGTTAAAAGTGAGATACTAAAAGCAAAAATCCAGAGACGACCTCTGGATTTTTTTACATGTGCTTCAAGCGTTCGATTCGTTCTGAGATGGGTGGGTGGGTATAAAAGAGTTTTTGTAGTCCCCCACCTTTCTTGGGATCATTAATATAAAGAGCGCTGCTGGCATCGTCAACATGGTGGTGCATCGGCTCGCTATTGTCCAACTTGCGCAGTGCATTGATCATCCCTTGAGGATTGCGAGTCAGCTCCACACTGGATGCATCCGCTAGAAATTCCCTCTGACGGGAAATGGCTAATTGCACCAGGGTTGCTGCGAGAGGTGCCAGAACAATGGCTAAGAGAGAGACAACAAGCATGATAATCTCCAAACCATTTCCGTCACGATCATTATCACTCCGTCTGCGACCAGTGCCACCCCACCACATCATCCGTCCTGCCATACTAGACAGAAGGGTAATGGCACTGGCAAGGGCGACAGCAATGGTCGAAATGCGAATATCGTAGTTTCGGATATGACTGACTTCATGACCCATAACAGCTTCTAGCTCCTCACGATTCATGATTGCCAGAAGACCCGATGTTGCTGCGACTGCTGCATTCTGCGGGTTTGAACCTGTTGCAAAGGCATTTAAAGATGAATCCTCAATGATGAAAACACGCGGCATGGGAATCTGAGCGACCATGACCATATCTTCTACTACATGGTAGAGGTCTGGGGCTGTTTGCTCATCAACCTCACGCGCCCCATTCATGGACATGACAATCTCTGTTGATTGAAAGATCATGGTCAGAGCGTAGATAAGGCCGATAATCAAGGCAATAATCATGCCACCAAGACCTGAACGCATAAAGAGATAGCCAACCGCATAACCAACCAAGGCCAAGAGTAGGAAGAAAACCAGCAACAAAATCCAGGTTTTTCGTTTATTGCTCGCAATTTGATCAAACAACATCTTAGTCACCTAAACCGCTAAAGTCAACTTTAGGAACCGCCTTTTCCTCTTCAGGTGTTTGAAGGAAGTCTGCAGCTTTAAAGCCAAATAGTCCTGCGATGATGTTACTTGGGAAGCTTTCAAGTTTTACATTGTAGTTGCTGACAACACTGTTGTAGAGTTGACGTGAGTATGAAATTTTATTTTCTGTATTGGTCAACTCTTCTTGCAATTTGATAAAGTTAGCACTAGCTTTCAAGTCTGGGTAATTCTCTGCTACTGCAAAGATACCAGAAATCTGGCGGGTAAGGGCATCACTAGCCTTCATAGCTTCTGCCGGTGAAGTTGCTGCGGCTACTTGTCTACGAAGTTCTGTTACTTTTTCCAAGGTAGAACCTTCATATTTCGCATAGCCTTTGACTGTTTCAATCAAGTTTGGGAGGAGATCATTACGACGCTTCAACTGAACATCGATCTGGCTCCAAGCCTCCTTGGTCTGCATACGATTTTTAACCAAACCGTTATAGCTAACAATCACAAAAATAACAATCAGAGCCAAAACTCCAAGAATAATCCAAGTCATAATCTTATTCCTTTCTGCTTTTAGATTACTACCAGTATATCAAAATTTTAACGAATATGGTAAAATAAGATGATACTAGAGAAGGAAACTACTATGAAACCAGAAACATTTTACAGCCTACTAGCTGAGCAAAATCTTCCACTTTCTGACCAGCAAAAGAACCAATTTGAACGCTATTTTGAACTCTTGGTAGAATGGAATGAAAAAATTAACCTAACCGCTATTACAGACAAAGAAGAAGTCTACCTTAAGCACTTTTATGATTCGATTGCACCCATCCTGCAAGGCTTGATTTCAAATGAAACTATCAAACTTCTTGATATCGGAGCGGGGGCAGGATTTCCTAGTCTACCCATGAAAATCCTCTATCCTCAGTTGGAGGTGACCATCATTGATTCGCTCAATAAGCGCATCAACTTCCTTCAACTATTGGCTCAAGAGCTGGATTTGGAAGGTGTTCACTTTTACCATGGACGGGCAGAAGACTTTGCCCAAGACAAGAACTTCCGTGCCCAGTTTGATGTGGTGACGGCTCGTGCGGTTGCCCGCATGCAGGTTTTGTCTGAGCTGACCATTCCCTATCTTAAAGTCGGAGGAAAACTATTGGCACTCAAGGCCAGCAATGCCCCTGAGGAATTGCTAGAAGCTAAGAATGCCCTCAACCTCCTCTTTAGCAAGGTAGAGGACAACCTCAGCTACGCCCTGCCAAATGGAGATCCTCGCTACATCACTGTCGTCGAAAAGAAAAAGGAAACACCTAACAAGTACCCAAGAAAGGCTGGCATGCCCAATAAACGCCCTCTTTAAACAATTTACAAAATCATACCTCGCTCTCGCATTTCCGGGCTCGGGAAAAAATGATTTACAAAATCAAACCTCGCTTTCGCATTTCTAGGCTCGGGAAAAAATGATTTACAAAATCATTTTTTTCTGCTATACTATCACAAGCAAAGGTTTTTAATGTCATCCTGTGAGGTGACGAAGGCGCAGATTTATATAAATTTTTAAAAGATAGCTATTTTTTAAAAAGTCTTACTCTGAGGGCCTATTGCTGCAAAATAATGGGCTCTTTTTTGGTGCCCAAAAGTGAGGTTTTTATGAAACAGGAATCAACTGTTGACTTGTTACTAGACGTTGATCAACGTCCTTCTGCTGGTAAAGGTATTCTTCTCAGCTTCCAGCACGTATTTGCCATGTTTGGTGCAACCATTCTCGTTCCCTTAATTTTGGGAATGCCCGTATCGGTTGCTCTCTTTGCATCCGGTATTGGAACACTTATCTACATGATTTCTACTGGCTTTAAGGTTCCAGTTTATCTAGGTTCTTCATTCGCCTTTATCACAGCTATGTCTCTAGCCATGAAAGAAATGGGAGGCGATGTCTCTGCTGCTCAAACTGGAGTTATCTTGACTGGTTTGGTCTATGTCCTTGTAGCAGCAAGTGTTCGTTTTGCAGGTACGAAATGGATTGATAAACTCTTGCCCCCAATCATTATCGGACCTATGATTATCGTTATCGGTCTTGGTCTTGCTGGTTCTGCTGTAACGAATGCTGGACTCGTAGCAGACGGAAACTGGAAAAACGCCCTTGTAGCCGTTGTTACATTCTTGATTGCCGCCTTTATCAATACAAAAGGAAAAGGTTTCCTTCGTATCATTCCTTTCCTCTTTGCCATCATCGGTGGGTACATCTTCGCTATGATGCTTGGTTTGGTTGACTTTACCCCAGTCCTTCAAGCCAATTGGTTTGAAATTCCTGGTTTCTACTTGCCATTTAGCACGGGTGGTGCCTTTAAAGAGTACAACTTGTACTTCGGTCCTGAAACAATCGCTATCTTGCCGATCGCTATTGTAACCATTTCAGAACACATCGGAGACCACACGGTTTTGAGCCAAATCTGTGGCCGTCAATTCCTAAAAAAACCAGGACTTCACCATACGCTTCTCGGTGACGGTATCGCGACATCTGTATCCGCCTTCCTCGGTGGACCAGCTAATACGACTTACGGAGAAAATACAGGAGTTATCGGCATGACTCGTATCGCTTCTGTCTCTGTTATCCGTAACGCAGCCTTCATCGCCATTGCTCTTAGCTTCCTAGGTAAATTCACTGCCTTGATTTCAACTATTCCAAATGCTGTGCTTGGTGGCATGTCCATCCTTCTCTACGGAGTTATCGCCAGCAACGGTTTGAAAGTTTTGATTAAGGAACGCGTTGACTTCAGCCAAATGCGTAACCTTATCATTGCAAGTGCTATGCTGGTACTTGGACTTGGTGGAGCAATCCTTAAACTCGGTCCAGTAACCCTTTCAGGTACTGCTCTATCAGCCATGACAGGAATCATCTTAAACTTGATTTTGCCACACGAAAATAAAGACTAAACATCTATACACAAAAAATCCACTCGATTGAGTGGATTTTTTAATTACTTACTCTTTATTTCCAACAGTAAATCTTTCAATGAAATAATGGTCACGGCTAGTAAAATCATAGCCATACCGATAAAATCAATCGCATAAAACTGTTCCTTCATAATCAGAAAGGCAAAGAAAACGGCAGAAATTGGCTCTATGGAAGCCAATAAACTAGACTTAACAGGGCCTATCAGACTAGCTCCCTTTAGGAAAGCTGTATAGGCAAAGACCGTTCCGATTATGATAATCCCAGCAAATGCAAAGAGAAAATCTAAGCTGGTTGGTATGCTGGCCTGTAAGACTCCTGTGAAGGGAATAGCCACTACACCAGAAATAACCATCCCGACACCAATCACCAAAATACTGCCCCACTTCTTAATCAAAACGATGGGAAGAATAATATAGAGGGCATAGGTCAAGGCTGAAAAGAGGCCCCAGAACAGACCTAGGGGTGTGACAGACAACTGGTCGACTTTCCCATGCGTCGCGATCAGAAAAGTTCCTCCTATAGCCAATCCAATCGAAATAATCTCAGCCAGTGTCGGAGCTACCTTATCCTTCATACAGGTATAAACCAAGATCCCAACGGGGCATACATACTGGAGAACTGTCGCCGTTCCAGCATTGGTTTCCTGAATGGCAGAAAGATAGGCAAACTGGTTTAAGAAAAGTCCAAAAACTGCAAATAGCAACAGAGATAGCAGACTTTTTTTGTCTTTTAAAAAAGAAAGGAATTTATCCTTTGAAGTCGTATAGGATAAGAACACCAGTGCCAAGCCTGCAATGATAAGTCGCAAATTGGTCAAGACTAAAGCAGAAATCCCGTGTGCCATCAGGTATTGGCCACTGGTTCCAGACAAGCCCCAAGCAATCCCTGCCACTACTGTATACAGAGTTCCTTTTACGGTTTTCGACATGCTTCCCCCTACTCCTCTTGACGAATCATTTCCATGACTTGGTTTCGGTCAACTATCCACTGGGCACGCTCATCCTTCTCATACGTTCGATTGGATAAAAAGATAGTAGCTTCTTGTTTCTCTCGATTCCACATGATAAAGGTACCAGTATAGCCCGTATGGTCGAGCCAGTCTCCTTCCAGATTCCAAGCTAGCGAACGCTCTTTATCCTCTAAGGGAGAAAAATTTCGGCTCAATTCTGCAGCAAAATCATCTTTCAAGTAATGTTCCAGAAAGATTTGCAGATCCTTAACAGTCGAAAACAAACCAGCACTTCCTGCATGTTTCCCTAATAGACGGGCTTTGGGATCGTGAATGTTTCCAGCCTCCACTCCTCTCACTGTTGGGACAGCTTGCTCAACAGGACCAAACATCGTTTCCTTCATCCCCCATGGTCCCAAAACTTGTTCTTCTATAATCTGATCCAAGTCTTGGTCAAAGGTTTTTTCCAAAAGAAAGCCTAGGAGTAAAAAGTGAACGTCTGAGTATAGAAAAGCAGGCTGACTTCGTCTATTGAGGTGAAACATGGCTTCTTTTAATTCAGGGGCAGTCAAGAGGTCCCGATTTGGAATAAAGGGGTCTAAATCTGTAGCATGGGTCAAAAGTTGCCGTATAGTGATATCAGGATAATCACACTCCGGTAAAAAATCCGTTACCGGTCGATCAATATCGAATGTGCCCTGCTGCCACAAGAAGGTAAAAACCGTCCCCACTCCCACGACCTTACTCACACTGGCTAGATCATAAACCAAACCACTTTCTGTCTTCAAGTCTCGTTCTGGATCACTCAATCCTAGATAAGACTCTTTCCATTCACCATCCTTATAATATGCAAAAGAGGCCCCGGGATAAATCCCTGCCTCAATTTGATTTTCTATTTTTCTTAGAATTTTTTCCCACTTCATGCTTCTTCAAACCACAATTCAATGTTATTGGTATCTTTACCAAGGAAGAATTTTTCAGACTTAGGGACAAAGTAGCCTGTCTTTTCAAATTTCTGACGAAGACTGGTTAGATCAAAATTCTTGACTAAAAATTTTAACATCGTCAGGTCCCAAGTGACATTGTTTTCAACAGCCAAATCTGGTCCTTGTCCTTTAGTAAAGGTAATTACTGGCGCTACTCCTTCGGGATCAAGTAAACTCTCTGTCCCTTCAGGCAAACGCAACTCCATAGAAACCTCAAATTGGCTCACGTATTTTATACTTGTATTTGAATAAAATTCAGGAACAGTTTCCAGTGGAACCAAATCTCTTATATCATCTTCTGCATGAACAAGGATCACATCCTCTTCAGGAGAAACAATCTCAAAAGCATACCCACGGTTACCTTTAAATAAGCGAGGAAGAGACTTCATCTGAGAAAGGAGGGCCTCGATTTCAGAAGGATTCTCAACCTTTATCAAGAGTCTAGCTAGCTTCTTAAGCCCTTCAACTCTGCGTGTTCGCATGCTTGGAGCCTCTTCTAAAATCAATCTCTCCGTACCTGTCTGGTCGCCTAATGAAAGAAAGGCAGACTCTTCCAGCAAAGGTTTCATCCCCAGGGTTTCAATGTAAAATCTTTCATTTAATTTTCGATTATTAACTTTCAAAGTCGGAACGATCCGAACAATCTCATTCACATTCATAAATTCCTCCAACTCTTTTATTTTAAAGGATTTTCGAATATTTTACAAGCCATATCTATTTTATTTAGAAATTTTACAAGAAAAAAACTGGGATTCCCCAGTTTCATTTCTTATAGGTAAAGTAGTTTGAATAGTGCTACTGCTGCAATACCCGCTGCAATTGGAGCTACAACTGGAACCCATGCATACCACCATTTTGAATCACCCTTGTGTTGACCAAGAACTGATTTTGGAAGGAGTTCGTGAAGAAGACGTGGTCCAAAGTCACGAGCTGGGTTCAAACCAGGTCCAGTAGGTCCACCAAGTGAAGTTACCAAGGCCATCACTAGGAAACCAAGTGCCAAGTGCGCAACTGAGATCCCAGCAGCTGTATGTGGAGCTACTTGAGCTTTCACTGCCAATTCACTTAAATCAACAGTTTGTCCAGCTTGAGTAGCCATTTGTTTCATGTATTGAAGAACCTCAGCACCAAAGAAGTTTTTAGTCAAACCAAGTGCTGCAAAGAAAAGAACAAATGAACCTACAAACTCATTGAGGAAACCGTTAACAGTAGCTGCAAAACGTGATTCTTTTGTACCGTGGTCGATGCTTGAAATTGTTGAGAAGGTACCCAAGATATTGTTAGGGTTTTCTGTCTTCAAGTAGTAAGGACGGTGAGTCGCTACAACCAAAGCTTGACCAAAGATTGCTCCCAAAACTTGTGCTAGGATGTAAAATGGAACTTGATCCCAAGAGAAAAGACCACTAACTGCAAGTCCAAGAGTGAAAGCTGGGTTGATGTGGTTTCCTGATACATTACCAAACATCAAGGCTGGGATCATAACCCCCATACCGTAACCAACTGCGATAACGAGCCAGCCACTTTGGTGACCTTTCGTACCTTTAAGTTCAACGTTAGCAACTGCACCATTACCAAGAATGATCAAAATAGCAGTTCCCAAGAATTCTGTGGCATATTTAATAGCCCATGTAAAATCCATTTGATAGATTCTCCTTAAATTTTTTTAGACAATCCTTATTCTATCAATTTTTAGGCCTTTTAGCAATATCTTTTCTAAAAGAATCTATGGAAAACGCTTTATTTAACTTATCTTTAAGAAAAGGACAAAAGAAGTCAAACTCCTTTTGTCCTAATCGTTATTCTTGACGTTGACCAAAATCTGCAATCATCTGCTCCATCTCTTGGCGACTCGGAGTAGTCAACATATAAAGGTAGTCCCCTTGTAGCTCTGCAAAGGCTGCTGGCATGATTTTTTTGACCTTGAATTGCTGGCTGTATTTGGCAAGAAGGTCCTCTTCTGAATAGACATAGTTTGCATTGGCACGACGTGATGTAGCTAGACAGTATTGAGGTTCAAATTCTGATTCTGGGAACTCTTCTCCTGCGACAATCGCCGCATAGCCTCGGTAGAGGTCCAAGGAATGGGCGAAGTTATAAACATCAATGGTAAAGCCACCTGCAGGACGGTTATTGTACTCAATGGCAATGTAGTCATCCCCGTCACGGAAAAACTCGATATGGAAAAAGCGTTCTTTCATACCAAATTCTTTGACAATGGCCTCGCCATACTTGCGCAGTTTGGGATCCATATCCTTAAGCACATAGTAGGAATTGTCCATCTTATAAATCATGAGATCAAGTGGTGTATGGGCGTAGTCGAAAGTCGTTGAAAAGACGATGTTGCCATCTTTGTCCACAAGCCCGTCAAAGGTACAGATTTCGCTAGAAGTGACAAATTTTTCAAAGAAATAAACGGTTGAATGGTCCCATTCAGCCTTAAAGTGATTTACATCGTCTTCTGTCTCAAGCTTAAAGGTTGCTGCCGCTCCCACTCCATTATCAGGTTTGGCAATCATTGGTAGACCGATTTCGGTCACTGCTTTATCCACATCTGCTTCCGTATGGATAACAGCACCAGGTACCACAGGGACACCTGCTTTTTTGAAAAGTTTCTTCATCTCAGACTTATATTTGGTCTTTTTGAGATCCTCTGGTTTGGCACCAAAGACATTAAATTGCTCACGAAGTGTTGCGTCCAGCTCAAGCCAGTATTCATTGTGGGACTCGATGCGGTCGATTGGTCCATGCTTGTAGAACAGAAAGGCAACAGCACGTTTGACTTCGTCTATGTTCTCAAGATTGTCCACACGGAAATACTCGGTCATGCTATTGCGCAAAGGTTCATCTAGTTGTTCGTAAGGTTCTTGACCAATCCCCAAGACTGTGATGCCTTTATTAGCTAGCTCGATGGTAAACTGTTGAAAGTTTTGCGGATAGTAGGGAGAAATAACAAGGTAATTCATAGGCAACTCCTTTTATAGATACAGGTGTCCAAGAAAATAGGGCATTTGTTTACGCCACCATTCCCAGTCGTGGGCGACATCGTGTCCCCATTCAGCAAACCAGGCTGGAATTTGTTTCTGGTCAAAGGCTTCTTTAAGCTTGTAGAAAGATGGTAGACCGTCTTGTTCCCAGGCACCAAGTCCCGTACAGACGACGATTTCTGCCTGACGGTAACGATCAATAAACCAGCCGTCGTTTTGATTCCAGATATAATCTACTGGTGAGTTTTGGTAAATTGCATCGTCGTTGTAGTAATCGCCAACGAAGAAACGTGCGTCGTAAACACCACTGAGGGCAATCACCTTGGTAAAGACATCTGGATGCTGAAGAAAGAAATTGAGTGCATGATAGGCCCCCATCGAGCAACCTGTCGTCATCATGCCATCAAACCAACCTGTCTTGTGCTTGATGAAAGGAATGGCCTCCTCAATCACATAGCGTTCGTAGGCGCGGTGCATCTCCGCCTGGTCATGACCATTTTTCCAAGTGGCTAGCCAGCTCTCACTGTCCACACTGGATAGCGTAAAGAACTGGACGCGGCCCTCCTCGATAAAGGAAGCACAGGCGTCAATCATGCCAAAATCATAGTATTCGTTGTGACTGCCACCAGATGAAGCAAAAACAACAACTGGAATCCCAGCATGTCCATAACGGTTGAGATACATTTCACGGTTGAGATTGCCACTCCAGTGGCTGAGGTTTTCAATATGCATTGGCTTTCTCCTTTCTTAACTTACCATTTCTCTGCAAAAAATCGAAGACAGTCTGGTAAATTTTCCGACCAAGGTATTTCACTATGGATAGCACCAGACTGAACTTTCAAGACTAGATTATCCAAGCCTACTCCACCTGCAATCAAATCACGGTAATAGCGAAGCGACGAGTCGATATAGGCTTGTTTGATATTGCCAGCCATCAAGGTCTTGTCCGTATCATCTGCTTCTTCTGTTCCTACATAGATGAAAATGCGCTGTTCAGGCGACAATTTCTTGCGCTCGATATAGCGGTTAAAGGCTTCTTGGTGAAGCCAGTTGGCAGATGAGAAGACACCTAGACAACCAATTCGATCTTGGTATTCCAGTCCGATAAACTGGGTAATATTGCCTCCTAGTGACGAACCAATCATAGCCGTGTGCTGGCGATCAGCTTTGGTACGATAGGTTTCATCGATAAAAGGCTTGACCACCTCCATGACAAACTCGGCATACTCCACACCCTTACCGCCAAACTGCTGGCCTGGGATAGGAGATTCTTGAAATTTCCAAGCCGCATACTCATTCATCCGTCCCATGCCATCATTATCTATGGCAACGACAATCATGCGGCTGATGTCTGGATTTCGTTTAATGGCTGGAATAATCTTCCAAGAGTGTCCGATATAAGACTCCTTGCTGTAAAAGACATTTTGCCCATCATGAAAGTAAACAACAGGGTAAAAACGGTCTGTGTCTTTCTCGTAGTCCTTTGGCAGGAGCACACGCACACGACGCTCTTTTCCTGTATAAGGAACCTTGAGTTTGTGTTCTTTCATTTTTAAGTAAAAGTAGGAATGATTCATTGTCAGAAAACTCTCTATATTCAAAATTTTATCTTATTATACCATAAAAATAGAAAAAAAGTCAGTAATTGTCCATTTAAAGGATAAATAACTAACTTTTTTCATTTGTTTTTCTGAATTCTTCTGGGTTTTCTGATTAGAGGAGATTGTCAATTAACTCATCGACAGCATCTTTTTCAACCTGGGGAGTGATTTCAGTAATCATGATACCTGCCACGGCTCGCTCAACCAAGCCTTCAACATCCATGCGTTTTTCATACTGCTCTGCATTCTCTATCTTAGGATTTGTCTTGGGACGATCAGGCGCAAAAATAGTACAGCAGTCTTCAAAAGGCTGGATTGAAATTTCAAAGGTATCGATTTCCTGCGCGATGTCAATGATTTCCAACTTGTCCATCGTAACCACGGGACGAATGATGGGAGTGCTAGTCACAGCGTTGATAGTCTGCATACTTTCCAAGGTCTGGCTCGCTACTTGACCAAGACTTTCCCCATTGATGATAACTAAACCATTTCTCACCTCTCGAATACGGTCGGTAATCCGCATCATAAAACGACGCGTCAAGGTCATGAGGTAGGCTTCTGGCGCTTTAGCCTTGATTTCCTCTTGAATCTCAGTGAAAGGCACCTCGATAAACTGGATATTGCCACCAAACTTGGTCAATTTCCGAGTCAAATCGTGGGCTTTCTTGAGGGCGCCAGGACTAGTATATGGCGGGCTGGCAAAGTGGACGGCTTCAATATCTACACCACGTTTAAGAGCTAGATAACCTGCTACAGGTGAGTCAATCCCTCCTGATAACATGAGCATACCTTTACCAGAACTTCCCACAGGTAATCCTCCTGCTCCACGAAAAGTTTCATAGGAAAGATAGGCAGCCTCTTCACGAATCTCAACCTGAAGATTAATATCTGGATTTTTCATCTGAGCTTGTACGTTTGGAATAGCCTCGAAAACAGCACCACCAAGAGTTTGATTGAGTTCACGACTATCTAATTCAAAGTTGTGGTCGCTACGCTTACTAGTGATTTTAAAGGTCATCCCTTCCTTGTAGATTTCCTTCATAATCTTTTGGACAGAAGATTTCAGAACGTCCACTGATTTTTCAACCTTATATACAGGAGAAAAGTTTTGAATTCCAAAGACTTGTTTGAGTGATTCTGATACTGCTGTATAATCAGCTCCATTCAGGTAAGCGTGGGCACGGTCGCGATCTGCGGTTACCTTAACTTGAGGATAGATAGACAAAACGTCTGAAATATTATTGCGAAGTTTATTGATGAAACGCATACGATTTTTGTGCTTGGTTGACAATTCTCCGTAACGAATCATAATTTCTGAATACTGCATAAATGCTCCTATCTTACTTTTCTAGTTTGATTGTAAATTAATTTTAACTTGGTCAAAAACTGCTCGACTTGACTCATATCATTTTCCAGATCTAGGCTTAGACGCACAGCTGACTGGGCCTTATCTTTGTCCACTCCCATGGCAATCAAGGTCCCCGCAGGTTTTCCTGCCTTGGACGAACAAGCAGAGGTTGTGGAAATGAAAATATCATAGTCTTCAAAGGCGTGAACGATGACTTCACCACGAACACCTTTAATCCCAAAAGTCAGGATATGAGGGGCAAAGTCTGCCTCATCTGAAAAGACAAAAATATCTGGATAATCCAGAAGGGCTTGACGAATGACTGCCTTCATCTGCCCTGTCTTACTAGCAAAGACAGCTAACTTTTCCATAGATAAACGGAGAGCTTTGGCTGTCGCTGCAATCCCTGCCACATTTTCAGTTGTCGAACGATAGTCTCGCTCCTGACCACCACCAGTTAAAAGAGGCGTAATCTTCTTACCAGACTTGATATAGATAAATCCAACACCTCGGACACCATGAAACTTATGACTTGAGAAGGTCGCAAAATCCACTCGTTCTGTTAGATATTTTTCAGTCGGAATCTTAGCAAGCGCCTGAACCGCATCAACATGGAAGGAAATCGTTGGCTTGTCTGCCAAGAGTTTTGAGATAGCCTCAATAGGCTGGATAGAGCCGATTTCGTTGTTAACTGCCATGATGGAGACGAGAGTCGTATCAGGACGTATCAAATCTGCTAATGCTTCAACATCCACAAATCCTTTCTCATCAACTGGAGCAAAATCCACCTCAAAACCTTGACTTTTCAGCCATAGGGCTGACTCCTTGACTGCTGGATGTTCAATGGCTGACACAATGATGTGCTTGCCAAACTGGGCTTTTTCAAAGGCCACCCCCTTGATGACCCAGTTATCTCCTTCTGTACCACCTGAGGTAAAGAAGATTTCATCACTCTTCTTCCCAATCAAATCTGCAATTTGCTGCCGGGAAGCATCTAAAATTCGTGTTGCCTGATCTCCCAAACGATGGAGGCTAGATGGATTTCCTACAATTTTTGAAGCAACCTGCATATAGGTCTCAAGTGCTTCAGGATAAGGCTTGGTCGTTGCCGAATTATCAAAGTAGATCATGTTTTCTCACGCTTTCTAAAATCACTCCTTCTATTGTATCACGAAAAGAGACCTGCGACAAGAAAGGGAGTTTTCTCTTTTTTTAAGATTTTTTTAAAGAAATGAGGTATAATAAATCATAATCAAAGGAGAGTATCATGTCTAACTATCGTAGAACTTCAAAACCAAAAACAGAACACATCAAAAAGGGATTTACTGTTTTTCAAAAAACGATTGCTACCATCGGTAGTATCCTTGGCCTCATCACCGCTACTATCACCATCATGAACGCCATGGATAATAACAAAAACAACAAGAAAGAACCGACCACAACCCAAACAACTGTTGTCAAGGAGATTCAAAAGGAATCCCCTCAGGAAAATACTACACCTAACAGGGACAACACTTCCACTAAAGAAAATACCACGCAAGAAGAAACTTCTCAATCCAATAAAAAAGAGGAGAAAAAAGAAGAGCAGAAAACAACAACTCAGGACTCTTCTACACCAGCTACAAATAAAGAAACAAGCGATAATGGAACACAGTCAAATACGACGAGTTCTGAAACTAAAACGAACCAGTAATCACCAAAATAGCTTCTTTCCAAATTTGGAAAGAAGCTATTTTGTTATTGTTGCAATACTTTTCGTGGTTTGGTTCCCTCAGCTGGACCGATGACACCTGCCATTTCGAGTTCTTCCATCAGGCGGGTCGCACGATTAAATCCAACTGACAAACGACGCTGAATCATCGAAGCGCTAGCTTTCTGGGTTTCGATAACCAAAGCCTTGGCTTCTTCAAAAAGCGGATCGCCGCCAGCTTCTCCGTCAGAGAGATCTCCTTCATTTTCAGGGACATCTCCTGGGTCAAAACTCTCATCGTAGTCCGCATCCGCCTGAGCCTTGATGAAGTTTACGATGCGTTCGACATCATCATCCGAGATAAAGGAGCCTTGCAGACGGACTGGATGATTTTCATCAATTGGTTTAAAGAGCATATCTCCTCGACCGAGCAGTTTTTCTGCTCCATTCTCATCCAAGATAGTTCGTGAATCTGTACCTGATGAAACTGCAAAAGCCACACGAGATGGGACATTGGCTTTAATGAGACCAGAGATGACATCAACCGATGGACGTTGCGTTGCGAGAATCATGTGAATCCCTGCGGCACGCGCCTTCTGTCCAAGACGAATGATGGCATCTTCCACTTCCTTGCTAGCCACCATCATGAGGTCTGCCAACTCATCCACAATGACAACAATCAAAGGCAGCGGTACTTGTTTGTACTCAGATTGGCTATTAAATTCCTCAACCTTGGCATTGTAACCAGCGATATTTCGTACTCCAACCTTAGCAAAGAGTTCGTAACGATTTTCCATCTCATCCACAACCTTTTGCAGAGCCTTGCTGGCCTTGCGTGGATTTGTCACAACTGGAATCAAGAGGTGAGGAATGTCATTGTAAACAGATAACTCAACCATCTTTGGATCCACCATCATAAACTTGACCTGGTCGGGTCTTGCTTTCATAAGAATGCTAGCGATAATACCATTAACTGCGACTGACTTCCCTGATCCCGTCGAACCTGCAACGAGTAGGTGGGGCATCTTGGAAAGGTCAAAGGTGCGAGCAGTTCCATTGACAGCCTTACCTAGAGGAATTTCGAGGAGATTTTCTGGTTTAGTCTGAGACTGTTCCCAGAGTTCACGGAAGGAAACAGTCGCAATCTCAGAGTTAGGAACCTCAATTCCGACTAAGGATTTACCAGGGATTGGAGCCTCTATCCGAACATCCTTAGCTGCTAGAGCTAGCGCTAAGTCGTCTGCCAGATTGGAAATGCGGTTAACCCGTACACCGACTGCAGGCTTGACTTCATACTTGGTAACTGATGGCCCAATTTCAGCCCGTTCCACCGTCACCTTGATACCAAAGCTAGCAAAGGTTTCTTCTAGGATTTTGATATTTTCTCGAACAATCTTCTTTTCCTTGGACTGATCTTTGGGTTTATCTGGCGCAAAGAGTTGCAAGCTTGGTAACTTGTATTCAAGGGCTTCCTTGGCAGAAAAATCAACCTGTACCTCTTCATCCTCAAAATCCTCTTCCACATCTGGAACGTCAAAACCAGTTTGAGGGAGGATAATCTCCGGTTCGATCCATTCTTCCTCAGGAATTGGGTGGAAATCGTAGTCTGGTACTTCAGATAAGATTTCTCCCGTTTCAGGATCTACAGGAGGAAGCGGCAGCGCATCCTGTTCTTCTTGTTCTCTCTGAATTCTGGCTGCTTCTTCAGCTTCTTGACGAGCCTTCTCTTCTTCTCTCTTGATGAAGCGTTCCTGTTTTCTCTGTTCCTGTTTTTCCATGAAGGATCTGAACTGAGCTCCAATAAAGGCAGCAACATCATAAATAGACCAGGGACTAACCAAGAGTGCGCCAACTAGAATCAAGAGAACTCCAATAAAGTACGAACCGATATTGGAGAAAAGAAAGGATATGGGGATATAGAGTCCAACACCAAGCAAGCCTCCACCGGCGAAGCTAGTCACCCGCATACCAGTCAGGTCCGTCATAACTTGAGACAAGGTCCCTTTTAGAACTGATTGCTCCAAGCCAAATTTCCATACCAAGTAGGCCTCAAAAATCAAGAGCAATCCAGCGAAGATACAGAGAAATCCTGATAGAAGTCCCTCTTGCTTGCGGATCCATTTAAAAAGAAAAAGATAGATGAGGAGGCCGCCTATAGCCACATAGGCCAAACTTCCGACCACCAGTCGAATGAGATTGTAAAGAGTGACACCTGCTGCACCGAGTTTAAGGGCTGCAATAATCAACAATAAGGCAATTCCTAAGGAAATCAACATCCTCTGGATAGCCTGTTTTCTTTCGAGTTCTGCTTTAGACGGTCTCCGTCTTGTTTTTGTAGTATTCTTGTTTGCCATTCTTTTATTATACCATATTTCACAGCCATTTCGAATAGAGAAAAAGATTGCACCAAATGGTAACAATCTTTCTATTCTAATACTTTTTATGCTTGTGGTTTGCGTAGGTAGCCATAAACCACACCACTTACAATTGCACCAACCAATACAAAGGCAAGGTAAAGAAGGGCATTTGAAGTAAGAGCGATGACGAAGATTCCTCCGTGTGGTGCCATGAGTTTAATTCCTGCAAGACCAACGAGTCCCCCTGCTACTGCTGAACCAAGGATAAAGCTTGGGATCGCACGAGCTGGGTCAGCGGCACCAAATGGGATCGCTCCCTCAGTGATAAATGACAAGCCCATGATGATGTTCGTCAAACCAGAGTTGCGTTCTTCTTTGGTAAATTTATCTTTGAAAAGAAGGGTTGCGACAAAGATAGCAAGTGGTGGCACCATTCCTCCAGCCATAACTGCTGCCATAGCTACAGAACCACCTGAAGAAACAGTCGCTGCAAGCGTACCTGTACCAAAGACATAAGCAGCTTTGTTGACTGGTCCACCCATGTCGACAGCCATCATTCCACCAAGAACGATACCAAGAAGAACAGCTGAACCTCCTCCAAGACCGCCTAGGAAGGCATTCATATCGGTGTTGATTCTTGCCATTGGGATGTTGACAGCTAGCATGACAAATCCTGTCAAGATTGTTCCGAAAAGCGGTAGGATAAGGATAGATTTAGCACCTTCAAGTGAACGAGGAACTTTAACGTATTTCTTGATAGCGAGAACCAAGGCACCTGCGATAAATCCACCAACAAGGGCACCTAGGAAACCAGATGAGACACCTGCAAGAGTTGAAGTTGCTTCACCTCCTGCAGCATAAGGGATTTTACCAAAGGCAAAACCTTCTTTAGCAATAGCACCAGCCACGAAACCTGCTACTAAACCTGGTTTTTCAGCGATAGAGTAGGCTACGTATCCTGCAAAAACCGGAAGCATCAAACCAAAGGCAGCCCCTCCGATTTTCATGAACATGGAAGCGAGTTCATGGTAGGATCCGAGGTTGCCAAGACTATCTTGTGGCACACCAAAAGCACCGTCAATCAAGAAAGCAAGGGCAATCATGATACCACCACCGATAACGAATGGTAACATTTGAGATACACCACTCATCAAGTGTTTGTAGAAAGCACCACCGATACTTTGTTTTTCATTAGATGCTGTTGCAGCTTTTGCTCCATTAACAGCACGGTAGATTTCAGCATCTCCTGAAAGAGCCAAGTTAATCAATTCTTCAGTCTTACGGATACCGTCTGCAACTGGACGGTTAACCAAAGGTTTTCCATCGAAACGATCCATCTCAACAGCCTTGTCAGCAGCGATGATAACAGCTTTAGCCTTGCGGATGTCCTCTGCAGTTAGTTGGTTCCCAACACCGCTTGCACCATTGGTTTCAACCTTGATCCCAACACCCATTTCGGCAGCCACTTTTTGAAGGGCTTCTTGGGCCATGTAAGTGTGGGCAATACCTGTCGTACAAGCTGTAACAGCTACGATAAAGTCGCCAGATTCATTGGCAGGTGCTTGAACAGGCTGCTCAGCTTTTTCTGAAGCTTGGTCAAAGAGTTCGATAACTTGATCTGCAGATGTTACTTGACGAAGTTTGTCAGCGAAACCATCTTTCATCAAGTATTGAGACAATTCTGCCAAGGCTGCCAAGTGAGTATCATTGGCACCTTCTGGAGCTGCAATCATGAAGAAGAGGTCTGTTGGTTGCCCATCCAAACTTTCATAGTCAACACCCTTATTTGACTTTGCAAAGAGAACTGTTGCTTCTTTGACAGCAGAGTTTTTACTGTGAGGCATAGCGATTCCGTCACCCAAACCAGTGGAAGTGAGAGCTTCACGCGCTAAAATTCCTTCTTTAAAGGTTTCAAAATCCGTCACGTAACCGTGATCTACCAAGCTATGAATCATCTCTTCGATGACAGCTGTTTTTTCAGTTGCCTGCAAATCCAGCAACATGACATCTTTTCTCAATAGGTCTTGAATTTTCATCGTTTTTCTACCTCAACTTTTTCATATGTTTCTTTAATAAATTCCACCGTTGCCAAGTCATCCGAGAAGGTAGTTGCTGTTCCACAAGCTACTCCCCATTTGAAGGCTTCTACTGCATCTTTAGATTTGACAAATTCACCGGTAAATCCAGCGACCATAGAGTCACCAGCTCCCACTGAATTCTTGACTGTTCCCTTGATTGGTTTAGCGAAGTATGCTCCCTCAGCTGTGACAAGAAGTGCACCGTCACCAGCCATAGAGATGATGACGTTTTGTGCACCTTTGGCCAGTAACTGACGAGCATAGTTCTCGATTTCATCTAAACTTTCGAGTTTCACTCCAAAGATAGCTCCAAGTTCGTGATTGTTTGGTTTAACCAAAAGTGGCTGGTAGTCCAAACTATCAATCAAGGTCTGTCCTTCAAAGTCACAAACCACTTGCGCACCAGTCTGGCGTGTCAAGGCAATCAAATCTTTGTAGATAACATTACCTAGATTCTTAGCACTTGAACCTGCAAACACCACTGTATCTTCTGCTGTTAAACTAGATAAGATAGCTTTCAATTCTTCTAGCTGAGCCGGTTCAACATTAGGACCAGTCCCGTTGATTTCTGTTTCTTGGTCTGCTTTGATTTTAACATTGATACGAGTATCTTCTGCTACTTGAACAAAACGTGTCTCAATTTCCTCTTCTGCCAAAGTATCTGTGATAAATTTACCAGTAAATCCTCCGATAAATCCAGTCGCAGTATTAGGAATATCCAAGCGCTTCAAAACACGGCTAACATTGATTCCTTTCCCACCAGCAAACTTATCATCACTGTCCATTCGATTGACACTACCGACTTCTACTTTGTCTAAGCGAACGATATAGTCAATGGATGGATTGAGTGTGACTGTATAAATCATACTTCTATTACCTCCGTTTTCTTCTTAATAACCTGCAAGAGCTCATGCCCTTGACTTGTGATGACAATAGCGCGTTTAAGTGGTGCTACCTTTGCAAAGCAAGTTTGACCAATCTTTGATGAATCCACCAAGACATAGGTTTGTTTGGCATTCTCTAAGATAGCACGCTTCACGGCTCCCTCCTCCATATCAGGAGTCGTATAATAACCATCGTCCACACCATTCATCCCGATAAAGGCACGGTCAAAGTGCAATTGATTGATTTGGTTAAGAGCAACACCACCGATACATGCATCTGTTGCCATTTTGACACTTCCTCCAACCATGACAGTTGGAATCTGTTTTTCAACCAACTGAACCGCATGGTGAATGGAGTTAGTTACAACTGTAATATTCTTATTAACCAATTCCTTGATTAAAAAAGCAGTTGTCGTTCCAGCATCAATAAAGATAACATCTTGTTCCTTGATAAGAGAGGCTGCTTTTTGAGCCAGTAACTTCTTCTCTTGAAGGTTTTTGACAGATTTTTCTTGGATGGTTTCTTCTTCCTGCAAGGAGTGAGGTAGTTCTGCTCCACCATGCACACGGCGAAGCTTGTTTTCCGCCTCCAACTCGTCCAAATCTCTTCGTACTGTCGATTCTGATGTTTCTAATAGACTAACCAATTTTTCTAGGGAAACTACATGATGTTGATTTAACTCCTCTAAAATCAGTTGCTTCCGCTCAGTTTTTAACACCAAACCACCTCCTGTTATCGTTTACACTATTCATTCTAGCACATTCTCTACCAAAGTCAAGCATTTTTTATCATTTTCTGTCAAATTCTATCATTTTTCTTATTTCCAAAATTTTTATTGCAAGATAAGTGGCTTTATGGTAGACTATTTGAGTAAGTATTGGAAGATTACTCAAGAGGCTTAAGAGGCCGTGTTGGAAACGCGGTAGGCGTGTAATAGCGTGCGTGGGTTCGAATCCCATGTCTTCCGTAGAAAAAAGAAAAACTGCACCTCAATGCAGTTTTTTCATCGCTCTAAGAACAATATATAGGAATGAAAGGCTGAGTTACTCTAACTATCACACCACATTTTTGTATCCTAATTCATAAAAAAACAAGTAGTTTATTAAGACTACTTGTTTTTCTTTTAAATCTTAGGATTAGATATTGCTTTTATCTTTTTTATCTGAAGATTTGTCTGTTGATTTATCAGTGGATTTGTTTGAAGATTTATCTGAAGACTTGTCTGTTGATTTATCATTAGACTTAGTTGAGTTTTTACGGACAATTTTATCATAACCTTCTGTATCATCAAGCAACTCTGTCGCCAAAGTACGGTAATCTTCTTGAGAAATCAGCCAGTTTCCATCCTTATCCTTTGTTAATTTGATTTCAGTATCAAAATCACCAGTAGTGAAAGGTGTATGAGCTAAGTTAGGGTCAACGTCACTGTAGGTTGAGAAATCTTTCTTGAATAGATGCTCAAAAATCCAGTAAGAAACCAATGTTTGGTAACGCTTGATGTCAACGTTTGAACCAGCTTGATTGTATTTACCTAGGTTATCAACACCTCCAATAAGAGTAGTGAGAACTTCCCTTGTAGATGAAGCCAATCCTTTAGAGTGTAACTTCTTAGAGTTAAAAGTAACAGTCGCTGTATTTCCTGATTCATCAACCTTCACGTCTTTAACAGTGTAAGAACCGATATCTTGATATAATCTACGTCTCATCTTCAAGAAACCTGAAATGGTTTCTTCTGGAGTTTCTACAGGGAAATCTTTGTGCCATTGTACTGAGTAAGTAGACGCAGGTGAAAGCCCTTCTTCTTTGATTTTTTCACTTGTTTGAACTGCAAACACGGCCTCAGTCCATTTTTCATAAGTGTCGCCATAAATCTTCTTAAATCGAGCAGAGTCGCTAGTAAGAACTGAGTCTAAGAGAATTTCAGCATCTTTTGTAACTTTTTCTTTAACTTCTGCTGCTTCATCCTTCTTCTCAACTTGTTCCGTATTCTCCTTGTTATCAGAAGAAGCTTCAGATGACTGATTAGAAAATACAGAACATGCACCCAAGACAACTGTTGAAAGTGCTAAGATACTTAGTAACTTGATCTTTTTCATGTTTCACCTCTTTATGAAAATTTACTCTTGGAGACCACCTCCAAGCAGATTTGTTTAGAAAAACACTGGGTTTATCTAACGGAGAATGGGGGATTCGAACCCCCGCGC
>NZ_KV802735.1:200420-233799 GCF_001810825.1 Streptococcus sp. HMSC076C08
CGTCCTCTTCAGCCTCTTGAGTAATTCTCCACTAACACACTAGAATAAATAGGATACAACGAAGGATACAACAAAGGATATAATTTGGAAAAAATCTACTGTATACCTGTTCATAATGGAGCCGGTGGGAGTCGAACCCACGTCCAAACACCTGCCAACATATTTGTCTACAACCATAGGTTATGTATTATTTTAACAGTCCCTCGACACATAACTCAAGCCTAGGAACTGCGAGTCTATTAATCTCTTATCAAACCACTAGACAAGGCTTGATCGTATCTCGCTAATCATAAGACCTGTCATTGAACACGAGCAATCCAAATCAGGTCACGCCTGCTGGTTTTTAGGCAGCTAGAGCGTAAGAAGTGTTATTTTTTGCAGTTATATTTAACTGAGCGTTTACGTCGCCACACGGGTTGCAAAATATGCCTCATAATGCCTGTCGAATCCGTAACGACCCCAGGATGTTAGAACTATTATAACCTATCTTCAAAAAAAATGCAAAATCAAGCCAATTCTTTAGAACAGATACGTTTTCAAGGCATCTGATAATGCTTGATAACCGGCTACACTTAGATGGAGGCCATCCGTTGTATAGGTTGATTGAAGTTGCCCTTCTGAATCTGTCAAACTATCATAAATCGGCACAAAATCTACCTGCATATAGGCGGATGCTAGAGCCTCATAGGCTTGATTCCATTCTCTGATCTTTTCATTGGTACGAATATATACTGTCTGCTTGTATTCTTCTCCTTCATTGACTGGCAGAATAGAAACAAGCTTTATTTGTGACAGCGGATAATCTCGGTTGAGCGATTGAATCACACCTTCAAGATTATCCAAGGCTTCATTCATGGGAATATCTTTTCCAATATCATTTGTTCCTATTAGGAGAACAATTTGATCGACAGCATCACCATAAAGATGGGCATCCAAATTCTCTAATAACAATCTCGTCTGATAGCCTCGTATGCCACGATTAACAATCGTCTTGGCAACCCCAAACAACTCTTGAAGAGGGTAATACTCCACTATCGAATCACCAATAAAGATGATATCTGGCTCTAGAACAGATACTTGATTCAATTCACGATACTTGGTTTGAATTTTTTTCTGCTCCTTTAAAAGCCAATTCTCTAATAACTGTACTGCCACCCTATCCCTCTTTCTCTAACCAATTCTCTAGAACTTGATACACACCCGCCTGGCTGTTGGCTGGTGCCAGGGCAGTCGCAACTGCCTTGACCTCATCAGCCGCATTTTCCATCGCATAGGCAATTCCAGCCAGCTCTAACATTTCTATATCGTTTTCGCTATCACCAAAAGCCATGATTTGTTCTGATGTCAAATCCCAGCGCTTGAGTAATTCTTCCAATCCCCAAGCCTTGTGAACCCCAGCCTGCAGGATATCGATACAGCCATAACCGCTAGAAACAGCTCTTACACGACCATCAAATAAATCATTAATTTCCTGCAAAACTGAACTAGAACGTTCTTCACCAACAACCATGCTCATCTTTAACACTCCACCGAAGAGGCCAGCTTGCAAGTCTTCCACAAAATTCATTCGTTGATAGAATTTTTCAATCATCTCTGGTGTCATAAATTTTTCTAGGTCTGTAAACACAGTCCCTTTCTTGACAAAACCACCCTTCATACCTGTTACAACAAACTGATCTCGGCACTCTCTCCCTTTAAAATGAAGGAGAGCCTTGTCAACCGTAGCATCATCCCAAATCTGCGCTTGAATCAGTTTATTGTTTTCAAAAATACGCGCCCCATTGGCAACTACCAGAACTACTCTACTCGCCAAGTGCTCCAGTAATTGCCTCATACGGTGAACTTCATTCCCTGTCGCAATGACAAAACGGATATCCCTTTGATCCAGCTGATCTAAAAGCTTTTCCAAGCGGGGCAAATCCAGCTGCCCCCTCGGGTCTAGCAAGGTTCCATCCATGTCTGTTGCAATCAATTTAATCGTCATCTCGTCTCCTTTAGGGCAAGTGCCTACCACTTCAACCCTACATGTTCATTCATTTCTTTATAGGCCGTGTCAATTCGTTCCTTGGTCGCCTCGTCCAACTTGTCACGGTGACTGCCTCCCTCGATGAAGTCCTCTAGGATATAGGTCTGATAGAGGAAGAGCGGATAGCCTTCTGGAGAGTAAGTCCCTTTGGGTGTTCGATTGACCCAAGTCGGATGCGCTTTGGCAGTTTCAATCCTAGTCTTGCCATCTTTTTTCTTAATGGTCACATCCATGAGAACACCGCGCTCCGTCCACTTGGCATTTTCCTCATCTTGCATGGTTTCAATGCGCTGGTTTGAGAGGAAATTTCCCATGGAATAGATAATCAGTTTTTTGTCACCATCTTTTTCAACTGTTTCAGCAGGTTCAACGACGTGAGGATGCCCTCCAAAGATAATATCGGCTCCCCAGTCAATCATTTTATGGTACAGTTTTTTCTGTTCTTCCGTTGGTTCTAGCTGATACTCAATTCCCATCTGAGGCATGATGACAGTAATATCCGCCTCCTTCTCTGCACGCTCGATTTCTGCCTTCATCTTATCTTCATTCAGGTCAGAAAGATAGCGATTATAGTCCTCTTGAGAGATATATTGCTCAATGCCATTAAAACCGTAGGAATAGGCCAGGAGAGCTACCTTGATACCATTGACTTCCTTGATGACTATAGGTGCTTGGTCTCGGGATTCATGCGTGTAGACTCCGATGGGTGTCATTCCAGCCTTTTCAATAGCTTGAGCCGTTGAAACCACTCCCTCAATTTGAGAATCCAAAATATGATTATGAGCCAAGTCTAGAACTTGGTAGCCTGCATCCTTGATCGCATCCATGACTTCTCCTGGAGCATTAAAAAGAGGATAACCTGCCAAGTAGTGGTCCTTGTTCACCGTTCCTTCAAAGTCACCAATTACTAAATCAGCTTGCTTGAGCCAGGGTTTTACATACTCAAAATTTTCATGAAAATCATAGGTCCCATCTTCTTTAAGAGCTGTTCGGTAGATAGGGATATGATAAAGAAGGTCACCATTTGCCATGATACGTGCCGTTGTTTCACCAGACTGATCTTCCTTGGATTGACTGGAAGTACTTGCAGAATCAAGAGTTTGACTACTAGGACTCGTTCCCTTACTACCTTGTACTGCTCGAACTAATAAGTTTCCCCCCATGGATAAGGCAACTGCAAGCAATAACACAATAATAAACTGGGCATTGGTCCAGGATTTATAATTCCGAAAGAAATCCACACTAGTTCTCCACACCCCATAAAGAGAGCCCTGAGACCGTCTATCTTGTCGCTTTTCCATCTTTATTCCCCCTTGCCTTTTGGTGCAAGTCTTTTCTTTTATTATACCACAGACAAAAGAGGAATACCGTTTATTATATTATTTTTTAGGAACTTCTGCGACTTTCTTTCTCGCCTATTTTGTGTTATCATGTAGAGGTAATGAAAGGAGAGAAAATGTCTGCAATAGAACGTATTACAAAAGCTGCTCACTTAATTGATATGAACGATATTATCCGCGAGGGGAATCCAACTCTTCGCGCAGTTGCTGAGGAAGTTACTTTCCCACTGTCTGACCAGGAAATCATCCTTGGCGAAAAGATGATGCAATTCCTCAAACATTCCCAAGATCCTGTTATGGCTGAGAAAATGGGGCTCCGCGGTGGTGTTGGATTGGCTGCTCCCCAACTCGATATTTCAAAACGCATTATTGCCGTCTTGGTCCCAAATATTGTGGAAGAAGGTGAAACTCCACAGGAAGCCTACGACTTGCAAGCTATTATGTACAATCCAAAAATTGTCTCTCACTCTGTTCAGGACGCTGCTCTTGGCGAAGGAGAAGGTTGCCTGTCTGTTGACCGAAACGTGCCAGGCTATGTTGTCCGCCATGCTCGCGTTACTGTTGACTACTTTGACAAAGATGGCGAAAAACACCGTATCAAGCTCAAAGGATACAACTCTATCGTTGTCCAACATGAAATTGATCATCTAAACGGAATTATGTTTTACGATCGTATCAATGAGAAAGATCCATTTGCTGTCAAAGATGGTCTCCTCATCCTTGAATAAAGAAAATCCCGTTGCAAGACGGGGTTTTGTGTTATAATAGAGGCATGAAAACAAATGATATTGTCTATGGCGTCCACGCCGTTACAGAAGCCCTCCTTGCAAACACTGGAAATAAACTCTACCTCCAAGAAGATCTTCGAGGTAAGAATTTTGAGAAGGTCAAGGAACTGGCTACAGAAAAGAAGGTCTCCATCTCTTGGACTTCAAAAAAATCCCTGTCTGAAATGACCGAAGGCGCTGTCCACCAAGGTTTTGTTTTACGAGTGTCAGAATTTGCCTATAGCGAACTTGATCACATCCTTGCCAAAACACGCCAAGAAGAAAATCCTTTGCTGTTGATTCTGGATGGTCTAACTGACCCTCACAACTTAGGCTCTATCTTAAGGACTGCTGATGCGACCAATGTTTCAGGTGTCATCATTCCCAAGCACCGTGCTGTCGGAGTGACTCCTGTCGTTGCCAAAACGGCCACAGGTGCTATTGAGCATGTACCGATTGCGCGAGTTACCAACCTCAGTCAAACCCTAGACAAACTCAAGGCTGAAGGCTTCTGGACCTTTGGAACGGATATGAACGGTACTCCTTGCCACAAGTGGAATACAAAAGGGAAAATTGCCCTCATCATCGGAAATGAAGGAAAAGGCATCTCCAGCAACATCAAAAAACAGGTTGATGAAATGATAACCATTCCGATGAACGGTCATGTTCAAAGCCTCAATGCCAGTGTTGCAGCAGCCATTCTCATGTACGAAGTTTTCCGAAACAGACTATAAAAAAGTTTCCAATCAAGTGATTGGAAACTTTTTGCTTAACTATGTTCTGTGATAAATTTATAGGCTTCTTGACCAGCGATAGCCCCATCTCCAACTGCTGTTGTTACTTGGCGAAGATCTTTTTGGCGAACATCTCCAACCGCAAATATACCATCAACGCTAGTTTTCATGTTATTGTCTGTTAGGATCCAGCCTGCCTGGTCTTGAATGTTCAATTCTTTAACAAAATCGCTAACAGGATCCAAACCGACATAGATAAAGACACCTCCGAAGGCTTGCTCTGTTACTTGACCTGTTTTCACATTTTCAAATACGACAGATTCTACTCGATTTTCACCTTTAATTTCCTTAACTACAGAGTCCCAGATAAAGTTGACTTTTTCATTTGCAAAGGCACGGTCTTGCAAAACCTTTTGGGCACGAAGTTCATCGCGACGGTGAACAATAGTGACAGTCTTGGCAAAGCGTGTCAAGAAGAGGGCTTCTTCTACCGCTGAATCTCCACCACCAACTACGAGCAAGTCTTGATCACGGAAGAAAGCTCCATCACAGACCGCACAGTAAGAAACACCTCGACTGTTCAGTTCTTCTTCTCCGGGAACTCCCAAAAGACGGTGTTTAGAACCAGTTGCTACAATGACAGTACGGGTTTCGTAAACTTGATCATCAGTGATTACCTTCTTAAAGTCACCCTGGTCTTCAATATTTTCAACGTAACCATAAAGATGCTCCACTCCAAGGTTTTCAAGTGGTTCAAACATCTTTTCAGCCAATTCAGGTCCACTGATATTAGCATAACCTGGATAGTTTTCAATATCAGATGTGTTATTCATTTGCCCGCCTGGCAGACCACCTTCAATCAAAGCCACTTTCAGATTGCTTCGAGCAGCATATAAGGCAGCGGTCATTCCCGCAGGTCCAGCACCGACAATAATCGTATCGTACATTTCAATTCCTTCTTTCTTGTTGTAACTATCTTTATTCTAACTCATTCTTGCTAGTCACGCAAGGATTATGCCTTGAAAACCAAGAGCAAACTCATGACGGCAAAGGATAACACCGGAACGACCAAAACTCCAATCATAATCATATCATAGAGATGAGCTTGGCGAGCTTTGGCTGTCTTGTCCACACCAGACATGGCTCTCAACCCAATCCAAATCCCCAGAAAAATCACGACAAGGATGGCCGTTAAGATCAAACTCTCGAAATACAAAGAAAATAGATGCAGTAGCATGATCTCTCTCGTTTCTATCTTTTTTAAAGAGTAAACTCAGCTAGTCCAACTAACTGAGTTTTCCTTTTTTCTATTATATCAAATATAAGTCCGTTTGTAACTAGCGAAGAATTCTTTTGTTCGTTCTTCTTTCGGATGATTGATGATTTCATCCGGTGTACCAGACTCGATGATTTTCCCTTTATCTAGGAATAGAACCTTGTCTGCCACTTGGGCTACAAAAGACATATCGTGACTGACCAAAATCATGGTCTGACCTGACTTGGCAGCGTCTGCAATAGACTTTTCTACTTCACCGACCAACTCTGGGTCCAGTGCCGACGTTGGTTCGTCCAAGAGCAAGACATCTGGTTTCATAGCAAGCGCACGCGCGAGGGCAACCCGTTGCTTCTGTCCACCTGATAAGTGGCGAGGATAATGGTTTTCACGGTCAGAAAGACCAACCTTGGCCAACTCTTCCTTAGCGATTTTTGTTGCTTCCTCGTCCGATAATTTTTTAACGACAACCAAACCTTCCTTGACATTGTCAAGAGCAGTTCGGCGTTCAAACAAATTAAACTGTTGGAAAACCATGGACAACTTGCGACGAAGGGTTAGGATTTCTTCTTGGCTAATCTGAGAAAAATCAACTTTAAAATTGTCAATCTGAATCGTTCCACTATCTGGAGTTTCAAGGTAGTTCAAACTACGAAGAAAGGTTGATTTCCCAGCTCCAGATGAACCAATCAAAGCCACTACCTCACCTTTTTGGATTTCCAAGTTCAGATGATCCAAGACTGTCTGTCCTGAAAAGGATTTGCTTAAATTCGAAATCTTAATCATTAACGAAGGTCTCCTTTCACATCTGTAGACACTGTATCCGGCGTTGAGATAGCCATTTTTCTCTCGATGAAACGGCCGAGGCTTTCAATTCCAATATTGACCACCCAATAAACAAGGGCAACAGAGATAAAGCGCTCAAAATAGCGATAATCAGCTCCACCTAAAATCTGAGCTTGGGCAAAGACCTCCACAACACCTGCGCTAAAGGCTAGAGAAGTCCCCTTGGTCAAACCGATGAGGGAATTAATCAAGGTTGGAGTCGCCACAACGGCCGCATTTGGAATAATCACGCGACGATAAACTTGAGCTCGCGTCATACCCAAACTGCGTGCCGCCTCAATTTCACCGGGATTAACAGAAAGGATGGCCGCACGAATCGTTTCACTTGCATAAGCCGCCTCATTAAAAGCAAAGGCCACAATCGCAAAAAGCGCTGCTGGAATCGCATTGATATTGAGACCAGTTCCCCATTGTTGGTTGATAGCTTTCAGTGCCAAAGGAATTCCGTAGTAGGTCAACATAAGTTGAACTAGGATTGGGGTACCTTTTAAGAAGCTGACGAAAAAGGCTTGCAAGGGATATAAAATCCTAACACGATTGATCTTTACAATGGCAAAAATCAGGGCAAGTAGCAAACCAAAGAGTGCACCTCCAAGCGTCAACATCAAGGTTGTAGGCAGTTGTTGGACAATCCTTGGAATTCCATCAAAGACCGAACGCAAACTAAAGAGCTTACCATCCGGAATGAGTTGCATCAAACTTTGGTACCAATCTGATGCTAAAAATGTTGTAACAGTCATAAAAACATCCTCTCCTGATAATGATTCATTCTATCATACTTCTGCTCGCAAGCAAATTATTTGCTACGGGCTGCTCAGACTTTGTCTATCTTCTAGTTTATCACACTTTAAAACAGGGAGGCTATATATTTTACCTATCAAGGAGATAAATAAAAACTATCTCAAACCTAAGTCCTCATAGGTTTTTCTATAGCCAATTTGTTTAACAGCACCATTCTCCACCAAAATTGGACGTTTCAATAACATACCATCACTCGCTAGAAGCTTGGCTGCTTCTTGTTTTGACAAACTTCCCACCTTATCTTTTAGGCCCAGTTCGCGGTATTTAATCCCGCTGGTATTGAAAAATTGTTTCACTTCAAAACCGGAAGTTTCCAACCAGTTCAAAATCACGTCTTCACTTGGTGTTTCTTCTACGATGTGGACATCTTGGTATTCCAGTCCAAGTTTATCCAATTCATTTTTTGCTTTCTTACAAGTTGAACATTTTGGATATTCGATAAATTCTAACATCTTCTTTTCTTTCTATTTTTTATTTTCTTGAAATGCTGCACCTTCATGTTGCAAGAGCCAGGCTTTCTTTTCGACTCCAGATGCATAGCCTGTCAGACGATTGCCTGATCCCAGCACACGATGGCAGGGTACGAGTATGGACCAAGGATTACGCCCCACTGCTCCGCCAATCGCTTGAGCAGAAGCCACTTGCAGGTCTTGCGCTATTTGTCCGTAAGTTACTGTCTGACCATAAGGAATGGCCTGTAAATAAGTCCAGACTCGCTTTTCAAAATCCGTTCCAATAGGAGCCAAAGGTAAGTCTGATAGGTCCTGAACACTGCCTTCGAAATAGGTATCTAAATAGGAAATAACTTGCTCTAATACAGGATGGCTAGCAACTTCTTCTATCGTTTCATCCCCTAATCCCCTCTCAAAATGGGTTTGGTCCTGTACCCAAATTCCATACAGATATTGCTCGTCAGCAACTAAGGATAAGGTTCCAATTGGCGACGGGTAGAGCATTTTTGCGTACTTTTTCTGCTTCATTTTTTTAATTTCTGATAGGCCAAACGTTCCCCATCAACTGGAACCTTACCAACCTTTTGGAAGCCTAGCTTTTCAAAGATATGCTGCATAACCTTGTTTTCTGCATGCGTATCTGAACGAAAATCTAGATAATCAAAACCTTCAATCAAGCCTTCTAGGAAAGTCTGAGCAACACCTTGTCCTTGGACATCTGCTGCCACAGCGATACGGTGAAAGACCAGATATTCTGATTCTCCCCCCTGCCAACTCCCTTCATAAATGGCTTCATAGGCTTCCTCTGGGCTCTTGGTCACAGCAGCATAAGCTAGCAGTTCTCCTTCTTCCAAGGCCACATAAGCTTGACCAGAGATGATATCATCAATAATGATATCTGCATTTGGATAGCCATTTTGCCACTGGTCGCTACCAGACTCAGCTAAGCACTTTTTAGCATCCTCCATCACCTGCATAATCGCATCTACTTCGTTTGGAAAAGCTAAACGAATCTCCATCTTTTCCCCTCATTTCTAACTAGTTTCTCTCATCATAGCATAATTTAAAGCTTTCTACAAGCAGTTGAAACTTGACTTTTGTTTTTTATTATTTTATAATCTAGTTATCGAAACTAGATAAAAAGGAGTTGGAAATGAATTCTAACTTTTCCTACCCAAAATGGGAAGACATTCCAAATATTGACCTCTATCTGGATCAAGTTTTACTTTATGTCAATCAAGTCTGTGCCCCTATCTCTCCAGATAAAGACAAGGGTCTAACAGCATCCATGGTCAATAACTATGTCAAACATGGTTACCTGACAAAGCCAGACAAGAAAAAATACCAACGCAAACAGATTGCCCGTTTGATTGCCATCACCACTCTCAAGTCTGTCTTTTCGATCCAAGAAATCGCTCAGACACTTAATACTCTACAAACTCAAGCGAGCTCAGACCAGCTCTACGACGCTTTTGTGGACTACATGAACCATGGGATTGATCCAGAAAATCCTATTATCCAAACCAGCTGTCAAACGGTTAAACTCTATCATCAAACTCTAGACTTAATCCTTATCAAAGAAGAGGAGGAAATCCAATGAATACTAGTCTAAAGCTCAGTAAAAAACTCAGTTTTGGAGAGGAAATTGCTAATAGCGTGACCCATGCTGTGGGTGCCGTTATCATGCTCATCCTACTCCCCATTTCATCCACCTATAGTTATGAAGCACACGGATTTTTATCATCTTTTGGCGTTTCTATCTTTGTTATCAGTCTCTTTCTCATGTTCCTCTCGTCAACCATTTACCACTCTATGGCCTATGGTTCGACCCACAAATACGTCTTGCGAATCATCGATCATTCTATGATTTATGTGGCTATCGCAGGCTCATATACGCCGGTCGTATTGACTTTGATGAATAACTGGTTTGGCTATCTGATCATTGCCATTCAGTGGGGAACGACCATCTTTGGCATCCTCTATAAAATCTTTGCTAAAAAGGTCAATGAGAAATTCAGCCTTGCTCTTTATTTGATTATGGGCTGGTTGGTTCTGGCTATCATTCCTGCCATTATCAGTCAAACAACACCAATTTTCTGGAGTCTCATGGTAACTGGCGGACTCTGTTATACAGTTGGAGCTGGATTTTACGCTAAGAAAAAACCTTATTTCCACATGATTTGGCATCTCTTTATCCTAGCAGCATCTGCACTCCAATATATCGCGATTGTTTATTACATGTAAAAAAGTTGAGAATCATTTTCTCAACTTTTTTCTTTACACATATTGATAAAGTACTGGTGCAAGCCAACATCATCTGTCAATTCTGGATGAAAAGAAGTTACCAGCATATTTTTTTCTTGCGCAGCTACGATTTGATTATCAACTGTTGCTAGAATTTCTACACCCTCTCCAACACTACTGATAATCGGTCCACGGATAAAGGTCATGGGAATCTGACCGACTCCCTTACATTCTGCTTCTGTATAAAAACTTCCCAGTTGGCGTCCATAGGCATTGCGCTCAACTACTATGTCCATAGTCGCTAGATGACTTTCTTCTTGAGAAACGATTTCCTTAGCTAGCAAGATTAAACCTGCACAGGTCCCAAAAACGGGAAGACCAGATAAAATCGCTTCTCGGATTGGAATCAGCATCTGCTGGTCACGCAAGAGTTTGCCCATGGTTGTAGATTCCCCTCCAGGTAAAATCAAACCAGATAAGTCACTCTGAACTTGTTGAAAATCATCTAAATTTCTGATTTCAACACTAACAACACCTAACTTTTCTAGCACTTTAGCATGCTCTTCAAAGGCACCTTGCAAGGCTAATATTCCGATTTTCATCTATTTTCCTCGCTCAGCCATGAGAATTTGGATTTCATTCTCATTGATACCAACCATGGCCTCCCCTAGATCTTCAGAAATTTGAGCCAGAATTTGAGGATTTTGGTAGTTGGTTACGGCCTTAACAATAGCACTTGCTCGTTTAACAGGGTCGCCTGACTTGAAAATACCTGAACCGACAAAGACGCCTTCTGCCCCCAGTTGCATCATCAAGGCCGCATCTGCTGGCGTTGCCACACCTCCGGCTGCGAAGTTGACAACTGGTAATTTTCCATGTTGGTGGACGTATTGGACTAATTCAACAGGGACTTGCAACTCCTTGGCAGCCACATAGAGCTCATCTTCACGGAGGTTTTGAATGCGGCGAATTTCTTGATTCATCATACGCATATGGCGAACGGCTTGGACGATATCTCCTGTACCCGGTTCTCCTTTTGTCCGAATCATGGAAGCTCCCTCAGCGATACGACGCAAGGCTTCACCCAAGTCCTTAGCCCCACAGACAAAAGGAACTTTAAATTCTTTCTTGTCCACATGAAAACGGTCGTCAGCTGGAGAAAGCACTTCACTCTCATCGATATAGTCGATCTCAATGGCTTCTAAAATCTGAGCTTCTACAAAATGCCCGATTCTGACCTTGGCCATCACTGGAATACTGACCGCTTCTTGGATTTCCTTAATCATCTTTGGATCACTCATACGGGAAACCCCGCCAACTGCCCGAATATCAGCTGGAATCCGCTCCAAGGCCATAACAGCTGCCGCACCAGCAGCTTCCGCAATCCGAGCCTGTTCAGGGTTCTGCACATCCATGATAACACCGCCCTTAAGCATCTGTGCCAAGTTTTTATTTAGTTCATAACGATTTTCAGTCATTTGTTTTATCCTCATTATTTGTATTGGTAGCTACCATTTCATTTTAAGCCAGATTAGAATGAAGTACAAGATAAAAAAAGGATAATTGTATGGGTACAGATTGATACTCAATGAAAATCAAAGAGCAAACTAGGAAGCTAGCCGCAGGTTGCTCAAAGCACTGCTTTGAGGTTGTAGATAGAACTGACGAAGTCAGTAACATATATACGGTAAGGCGAAGCTGACGTGGTTTGAATTTGATTTTCGAAGAGTATAACTAAAAAACTATCTGACCTTAACTTAAGGACAGATAGTTCATCAATTTTTATTTTTCAGCTGTAAGAGCAGCCATTGTGATGTAGTTGTATGGTTTGTTAAAGTGTGGCAAGAAGAATAGGTCTGTCAATGCCAATTTATCAATTGTTACATGCTCTTGGATAGCAAGTGAGAACATGTGGATACCCATACTGATAGCAGCATCATGTGACACCATTTGTGCACCAAGGATTTCGCGGCTGTCTTTGTCAAAGACAATCTTGATGGCAACTTCGTGGTTGTCATGTTTTATAAATTCTGGTTTTTGAAGATCGTTAAATCCAGTTTCAGTTGCATTATAGCCTGCAGCTTTGGCTTTTTCAAGAGTCAAACCAGTTGAAACCATGTGAAGACCGTAGATTGAAATACCGTTTGATCCTTGAACTCCGATTCCTTCCAATTCATGGCCACAAGCATTGTAAGCACCAACGATACCAGTACGTACAGCGTTTGATGCAAGAGCGATGTAGCTTGTATCTTTACGTGCATTGTCATAAACAGTTGCACAGTCACCAACAGCGTATACACCTGGGATAGATGTTTCTTGTTTCTTATCTACAAGGAAGGCACCGTTACGGAAGAGTTCAATCTTACCGTCAGCAAGAGCTGTGTTTGGACGGAAACCAACAGCAAGAACCACCATATCTACATCAAATGTTTCTTTGTCTGTTACCAAGCGTTCAACTTTTCCATCACCTTGGATGGCTTTAACTGTTTGACCAAGAGCCAAGCGGATGTTGTGGTCTTCCAAGTTCTTCGCCATCATTTGTGTAAAATCTTTATCATAGTAACCGTTCAAGACAGTGTCTACGATATCGACAAGCACAACTTCTTTTCCAAGACGCTCGAAAGCTTCGGCAAGTTCTACACCGATGTAACCACCACCAACAACGGCAATGCGCTCAAGGTGTTTGCTCTTGTCTTCAAGTTTTTCAATAACTTCTTCAGCGTTTTGGTACAATTTAACAAATTGTACATTTTCAAGAGTTGCTTTGAATTCGCGGTTGCCCTTAACGATTTCAACACCTTCGATTGGAGGCAAGATTGGAGTTGAACCAGTTGCAAAGATCAATTTGTCATAAGACTCTTTGTGTTCTTTACCTTCAACTTCTGCAGTCACAACTTTGTTATCGTAGTCAATTGAAAGAACTGGTGAGTTCATGTAAACTTTAGCACCTTTTGCTTCCAACTTTTCTTTATCAGAGTAGAAGAGACCTTCTGGGCCATCAATTTGTTCCCCGATCCAAAGCGCCATTCCACAACCAAGGAATGAAATATTTGAGTTTTGGTCAAATACTACGATTTCGTTCTCATGTCCGAAGTTGTCCAACATGGTATTAATACAAGCTGTACCAGCGTGGTTAGCACCAACTACAACGATTTTACTCATAGAAAAATTCCTACCTTTAATTTTTGATTTACCTTTCTAGTATATCATTTACTGTTAGCGTTTACAAGGTATTTGCTCAGAATTCTCTTTTTTTCAGAAAAAAATACACTTAACATTGATAAATCTAATTTTTCTATCGTTTTCATATTAATTCTGAGCATATTTCTTGACTTTTTGTCAAAATTTATTTGTGAAAACGCTGACTTTATGATATGCTAGATACATGGAAAGAAAATGTAAGGGGTTTAATTTTTCTTTAACGACCTTATATTGAATGATTTCCTATAAAGAGAAAGGAGCTGGTAGCTTGCCTCTTCATTCACGTTCTGAACGGCTAATGGGAACAACTATCACGATTTCATTAGTAGATGAACAGGCTGATTGCCTACTTCAAGGAGCCTTTGATTTACTCAAGGAGCTCGAATACCGCTTCAACGCCAATAGTCGAGAATCCGAACTGATGGAAATCAACTACCAGGCTGGAATCGCACCTGTTAAGGTTCATCCTGACCTATTTGAACTGATTGCTCTTGGACTGGAGCATAGCCTAGCTCCATCTAGCCATCTCAATATCAGTATTGGCCCCTTGATTCAAACCTGGCGAATCGGCTTTTCAGATGCCCGACTCCCAGAGCTAAACGAAATCGAAGCTGTCTTGCCTCTAGTTGACCCGCATTTTATCAAGTTGGATCCGACTAACTCTACTGTCTATTTAGAGAAAAAGGGAATGAAACTTGATTTAGGTTGCTTAGCTAAAGGCTATAGTGCAGATAAGGTTGCCCAGTATTTGAAAGAACACGGTGTCACCTCTGCCTTGATCAATCTCGGAGGAAATATCCTCACCATCGGGAACAACCAAGCCAAAGAAGGGAAAGCCTGGCAGATTGGGATTCAAGATCCGCGAAATCCTCGTGGCAATCATCTCCTAACTATCCCTGCTTCTAACAAATCTGTTGTCACTTCAGGTATCTATGAACGCCACCTGACAGTAGATGGAAAAGACTATCACCATATCTTTGATAGTGAGACAGGATTCCCTGTCGAAACCGATCTCGCTAGCCTAACGATTGTCTCAGATAAATCCGTCGATGGTGAGATTTGGACAACGCGCCTTTTCGGAGAACGAAGTGCTTCTATCCTCTGGCAAGTCGAAAGTATAGATGGAATTGAAGCCATCCTCATAGACAAAGAGGGACGCCTTGCATGTTCTTCAGGCCTTCAAAATTGTATTATGTAAAAAGAGAAAGGAAATCTCATGCTAAAACTTATTGCCATTGTTGGAACGAACTCTAAACGTTCTACAAACCGCCAATTGCTCCAATACATGCAAAAACACTTTGCTGATAAAGCTGAAATTGAACTCGTTGAAATCAAGGATATCCCTGTTTTCAACAAACCAGCAGATAAGCAACTTCCAGCTGAAATTCTTGAGATTGCAGCTAAAATTGAAGAAGCTGATGGTGTGATTATCGGTACTCCTGAGTACGACCACTCTATCCCTGCAGTTTTGATGAGCGCTCTTGCTTGGCTATCTTACGGTATCTACCCACTTTTGAACAAACCAATCATGATCACTGGTGCTTCTTACGGTACACTTGGTTCATCTCGTGCCCAATTGCAACTTCGTCAAATCTTGAACGCTCCTGAAATCAAGGCAAATGTTTTACCAGATGAATTCTTGCTTTCTCACTCTCTTCAAGCATTTAACCCAAGTGGTGACTTGGTTGACCTTGACGTCATCAAGAAATTGGATGCCATCTTTGATGACTTCCGTATCTTTGTGAAGATTACTGAAAAATTGCGCAATGCGCAAGAATTGCTTCGCAAAGATGCAGAAGAATTTGACTGGGAAAATTTGTAAGATAGGAGACCGAAAGAATGAAATTTGTTGGACTTGTTGGATCAAACTACGATCAATCATATAACCGCAAACTCTTGGAATTTATTCGTCGCAATTTCAAATTCAAATTTGAATTAGAAGTTCTTGAAATTGACGAAGTTCCAATGTTTAACCAAGACGAAAAATGGGACGAAAGTTTCCAATTGCGTTTCTTGTATAACAAGATTACACGTGCTGATGGTGTCATTATCGCCACTCCTGAGCACAACCACACTATCTCAGCTTCACTCAAATCTGTACTTGAATGGCTTTCATACGAAGTTCATCCATTTGAAAACAAGCCTGTTATGATTGTGGGAGCATCATACTACGACCAAGGAACTTCACGTGCCCAAGTTCACCTTCGTAAGATCCTTGACGCTCCTGGTGTCAATGCCTACACACTTCCAGGTAATGAATTCCTTCTTGGTAAAGCCAAAGAAGCTTTTGATAACAATGGAAACATCACCAACGAAGGAACTGTTAAATTCCTTGAAACTTGCTTAGATAACTTTGTTAAATATGTAGGAGTCGTTTCGAAATTGAAAAAACCAAAACCAATCGAACCAGAAGACTTGGATTGTGGAAAACCAATTGCTACAACCATTACAGAAGTTGACCCTGACGATCCAGAATGGGTAGAAAAAGTTGCAGCAATCACTGGCGCTGTTTCTGGTGATACCTATGTCAAATTGGACCACGGTATCCTGACAGTTAACCAAATCGATATGTTCTTGAAAGCTATGCCATTTGAATTGACATACGCTGACGACAACAACCAATTCCTCTACTACAACAACGCTCACCAAGATCCAGACACCATGTTCGCTAAACGTGTACCACCTCAATCAGGTAGTCGTATGTCAACTGTTCATGGATCACTTCCACCAGCACGTATGAAGAACGTAGAGTGGGTTATCGGAACACTCCGCAACGGAAACCAAGAATACGTTCGTACAATCGTCCCAGGTTCACCTGCAGGTGTTATCAACACTCACAACTACCAAGCGATGTATTATCCTGACGGATCATACGCTGGTATCAATGAAATCGTCTTTAACTTCCAACCATGGCTTGACTGGTACCTAAAAGAAACGGGTCAACGTTTGGTAGGCGGTAGTGGGCCATTCGCTCCTGCTGCTGGAGGTCATGGAGACGCTGATGCTACTTCTGGTGCTTCTGATTCAGGTGATGCTGGAGGCCACGGTGGTGGTGCAGACGCTACTTCTGGTGCAAGCAACTAAAAAATCAAAAAGGAGCCACTTGGCTCCTTCTTTTTTGTTATTAGCAAAAAAAGGTTTTGTAAATCATCTACAAAACCCTTGAATGTTATGAATTCGGATCATCAAGACTACGGCCGTGCAAACCTTTTTCACGTTGTACTTGGCGTAGTTTTTCTGGTGTAACATCGTTTCCTTGTTCATCCACGATTTTGATACCCTCGACGTGGTGACGAACTGAACGACGATAGCCTTCGATGTATTCCTCACGAAGCTTAGCTTGTTCCACTTTTTCAGCAGAAGTTAGGCCTTCTGTTTTTTTCTTTCTAGCAAGCTCATTGATACGAGCTATTTTTTTCGGATCCATTTCTTCTCCTTTGTGATAAGATACAGTTCGTTTGACTGAGTTTATTTGGTATTGATTTGGTTGAAACGAGCGAGCTTAGCTGCTTTCTTGGTTAATTGCGACAAGATAGCCAATCGATTTTGACGAATATCTTGATCTTCGGCCATTACCATGGTATTTTCAAAGAAAGCATCAATAACTGGACTGAGCGCAAAGAGTTGTTCTAATTGTTGGCTTGCAGTTCCTGACAAAACAAGTGATTCTACGGCTTCTGCCAAGGCTTTCTCTTCTTCATTCTCAAAGAGAGCAGGATCAACAGTATCAGTTCCTTCTGCTTTTTCTGCCAAGTTGAAAGCACGTGAGAGGGATTCGACAGATGGTTTGAAGTCTTCTTCCTTGCTCGCTTCGACAAGAGCACTTGCTACTTCCAGCATATCCGCCACAACAAAGTTCGAACTTGCAAGGACTGCTTCCTTGATATCTTTCGGAGTTGACCCCATCATCTTATCAACACGAGCCTTGATAAAGTCCATAACCTCTGCTTTATTTGCATAAGTCAAGCTGTCAAATTTCAAACTGTAAAGGCTATCGATCAGCTCATCCATAGCAATGTGCCAACCAAAAGCATCCAAGATACGAACTACACCTTGCGTCGCACGACGAAGGGCATAAGGGTCATTAGAACCTGATGGAATCAAGCCAACTGAGAAGAAACTCAAAATCGTATCCAATTTATCAGCGATGGCTAGAATGGCTCCCACCTTGCTCTCTGGAAGAGCTCCGTCAGCAGCTGTCGGCATGTAGTGTTCACGAATCGCTGCTGCAACTGCTGGAGTTTCCCCAGCAAGGAGGGCATATTTCTCACCCATAATCCCTTGGAGCTCATCAAACTCACCAACCATCCCCGTCAACAAGTCAAACTTGTAAATGGCTGCTGCACGAGCAAGGTCAACTGTTTCATCCACTGACAAGCCAGCTTTTTCTGCCAAGAGAATGGCAATCTGACCAGTACGAATCATGTGTTCACGAAGAGAACCAATCTTTTCGTGGAAGGTCACATGGTTCAATTTTTCAACAAGGTCAGAAATAACCAATTTTTGGTCCTCACGCCAGAAGAATTCTCCGTCTTCCAAGCGGGCAACCAAGACTTTTTCATTTCCCTTGATAACATTTTCCAAATGCTCTGCGTTTCCGTTACGGACTGAAATGAAGTTTGGCAAGAGTTTACCGTCTTGATCACGGACAACGAAGTAGCGTTGGTGTTCCTTCATCGAAGTCACCAAGACCTCTTCTGGCACTTCAAGGTATTTGGCGTCAAAACTTCCCATGAAGGCAGTTGGGTATTCAACCAAGTTCAAGACTTCATTAAGCAAATCCGCATCAATTTCGATACCTACACCATGTTCAGCTTCGATTGATTTGATTTGGTCAACAATCATTTGCTCACGTTCACGAGGATCCGCGATTACAAACTGCTTACGAAGATCTTCTTCATAGCTCAATGCTGACTGAATCTTAGTTTCTTGTCCCAAGAAACGATGACCGCGGCTTACACGACCGCCCTTGATATCAAGGAAATCCAAGTCAAACTCTTGCTCGTCCAAGAGAACTGTCAAAGTGTGTACAGGGCGGATGTATTCAAAGGTGTTGTTAGCCCAGTGCATGCTGACAGGGAAAGTCAGTGACTTCAAGACGTCTACTACACCTGGAACAATGGCTTCAACTGCTTGACCCACTTCTTCCTTGGTAACATAGACGTATTCTTCACCCTTGATTTCACGGAATTCGATATCTTCAACTGTCAATCCTTTTCCACGGACAAATCCTTGGGCTGCTTTGGTGAAGTTTCCATCACTATCCAAAGCAATTTTCTTTGCTGGACCCTTGAAATCTTCTGTCAAATCAGACTGTTTGTCTGCAAGACCAGTCACACGAACAGCCAAACGACGGGGTGTTGAGAAGGTTTGAATGTCTTCAAAGGACAGGCGGTTTTCCTTGAGGAAGGCTGCCATTTTTTCACCTAGTTGTTTTTCACTTGGGGTTACTACGTAGGCTGGTAACTCTTCAAGACCGAGTTCTACTAATAAGTTTTTTATCATATTTTTTCTCCGAAAAGTATCTTTTTATTTTCCAGTTTGCCTTATGTGATTGGCACGCAAGCAACCGACTTCGTCGTTTCATTGCTAAAATTGGAGCCAAAAGTCTCCAATTTTGCCTAGTATCCTTAGCTTCACTAAGGATACCTTCATCACTGCGGCAACTGGCTCAGGGCTCACTCTGTTCGCCCATTTTCGTAATTTGTCACTCTCTTTATTCTGCGTCTTCTGCTAGGAGTTTAGCTCGTGTTGCTTCATCCAAAAGTGGGTAGCCTAGGCGTTTGCGTTCTGCGACAAAGGTTTTAGCTACGACACGGGCCAAGTTACGAATACGAGCGATATAGCCTGCGCGTTCGGTTACGGATACAGCACCACGCGCATCAAGTAGGTTAAAGGTGTGTGAACATTTGAGAACATAGTCATAGGCAGGGTGAACCAAACCTTCTTCCAAGGCGCGACCAGCTTCTTTTTCAAACTTATCAAAGTTTTCCAGCAACATTTCTTGGTCCGAAATTTCAAATGAATATTTTGAATGCTCGTACTCAGGCTGGATAAAGATTTCTCCATATTTTACACCATCAGCCCACTCAATATCGTAAACAGAGTCTACTTCTTGGATGTAAGAAGCCAAGCGTTCCAAACCATAAGTAACTTCCGCAGTCACAGGGCCAGTTGCCAATCCACCGACTTGTTGGAAATAAGTAAACTGAGTGATTTCCATCCCATCAAGCCAAACTTCCCAACCAAGACCAGCAGATCCAGTTGATGGATTTTCCCAGTTGTCCTCGACAAAACGAATATCGTGCTCCAAAGGATTAATTCCCAATTTTTCCAAAGATTCAAGGTAAAGTTCTTGAATATTTGATGGAGAAGGCTTCATGACCACTTGGAATTGGTGGTGTTGGTAAAGACGGTTAGGATTTTCCCCGTAGCGACCGTCGGCAGGACGACGTGATGGCTCTACATAAGCCGCATTCCATGGCTCAGGCCCAATAGCACGAAGGAAAGTGTAAGGACTCATTGTCCCTGCACCTTTTTCATTATCATAAGCCTGCATAAGCATACAACCTTGGTCATTCCAAAATTGTTGCAAAGTCAAAATAATTTCTTGAAATGTTAATTTCTTAGACATTGTTTACTCCTTTAATTTATATTATCTTTTTAGCTTTATTCATCAAGCAACCAAGAAAAAGCTGGGTCCTGAAAAATATGACGTTTGGGAACAGTTTGTAAATTCTGATCGCATTCGTCTATTGTACCTAGTTTCAAAGCACAGACTTCTGGTATATTTTCTTGAGCAGTGAAAATTTGACTATGACAGTTCTGACAGTAATAGCGTTGTTTTCCTGGAGATGAACTATAGGTAACCAACTGTTCTTTTCCATGCAATACTAGGTTTTTACTACTAACTTTGGCATTCACTGTATAGGCAGACGCAGTTGCTTTCCGACAGAATGAGCAGTGGCAAAAAACTAATTCCGACAATTCCTCATCTAAAGTGTAGGTCACTGCTTTGCATAAACAAGATCCTTTAAGCATTATGCTCCTTTCTACTTAGGCATTAGACGAAATTCAAAAAGAACCGAATTTCAACACCCAAGCCTTGCGACTAGGGGCGTCAGAAACGCGGTTCCACCCTAATTTATTACTTCATTGTTTTTAAAAATACGACAGAAAGCGCCAGTTTCTTACCTTGTTCTACTTGGCTCCCACTACCCCAAGCTCGCTGAAGAACGCCCTAAGACTTTCTTTCCTAGCTAGTATTATAGCAGATTTTCTAGCTAGTGTAAACCAAAAATGAGTCTGAAAACAAAGTTCCAGACTCATTTATCAGTAAAGCTTCAGAAAGTCCTGTTTAAGGATGTCTTTTCGCTTTTGTTTTTTTGCCATGTAGATTTCTCTTGGCTTGTTTCAAGGCTGTAATGGCATCTTTGACATCTTCTTGGCTCGCTCCTGGATCTTTAAGGAGTTCCTGTGCCTCTTTAAAAGTTAAAAGATAAGCTGCTTTTTCTTTCTTGTCTGCATAGATAAATCTCGCGTTCTTTTCTTGGAAAAGACGTTCATCCTTGACCAGTTTCTTCAGACTAGAGAAGTCTGTAGCTTTGCCATTCAATTTACTTTTAGCTGTTGCTAGGGCAATGAGAGATTGGTCAATTTGATCCTGTTTGACTCTAGGGTCCACAGCTAGTAAGGCGATTTCTTGGAAGGCACGATCATAAGCTCGACGTACTTTTTCTTTGGCATTCGCATATCGTCCAGTTTTAGTCGTTGCGTAGTAAGCTTTCATAGCTTCTTTCAAGGCTGTAACGTTCGAATCTTTTCCATCCAAAGCTTTACCAGCAGCCTCAAGACTAGCGAGAACGCCATCAATCAATTCTTGCTTCAACTTGCTTGACAAGGCTGACTGTGCCACTTGGAAAGCTTGGTCATAAGCTTTTCTCTTATCTGCACTACTATTAAAGTAACGAGACGTTTCTACCAGTTCTTTTTGTTGATTTACCGCAGCAATCAAGGCCAACTTAGACACAACAGATAGACGCAAAGCATTATTTCGACCTGGCTTCACGAGCAAGGAAACGAGATCTTCAAGGAGTTCATATCCAGTTGGCAAGGTGACTTGTACAGTATAACGACCTGTAGCAACTTTCTTACCAAAGGCGTATTGACCGTATTTTTCAGCAGGAAGAGTGATACTTGTCCCATCTTCTCCTTTCAGAACCACTGTAGTCGTCTTTGGAACTGCTTGGTTGAAGGAAACAGATACCGGTGCATATTCTAGGAGATTTGCTAGGAAGGTAATGGTTTGGAAACTATTTTCTTCCGTCAAGTCAAACTCTTGGGACAAAGCACTGATAAATTTTAATTCTGTTCGGTCATAACTGAAAATTTCTGCTGTATAATGACCAAACTGTAAGAAATGAATCGCTTTTGTCTTGTCAACATCAACATATTGTCCCTTGCTATTTTTGATTCGATAGACGTAGAGGGTATCAATATCCTGGTTTGTTTTTGCATCCTTCAAGGCAATTTTCACTCGACCACTATTTTGATCGCGGACAAGTTCAGCAAGTGAGATATAGTCTACATTTCCTGCATAGTCCTCAACAAGATAGTAAATATTAGCCTTGTCAACATTCTTAGGAAGTGTATAACTACCGTCAGCATTGGCCTTAATCAGATGGGTGTTCTCAAGCGCACGAGTTCCAGACTGGTCTTTCCCAGTTAGAACCATGGTCCCTTTCTGATCAAATGGTGTGATATAGAAGACTTTTTCTGAAAGGATACCGCCTTGACCCACATCTTTTGGTTTTCGAGCTACGAATTCTTGATTTCCATCTTTAAAGCGAATATAACCACTTGTGATGACAGGTTTTTGAGTATCAATCTGAATTTTGAAGGTCGTGTATTGTTCTTTGGCTCCTGGAACATCTGGTGTGTAACTAATAACATAGTCATATAAACCATCTGCAACAGTATTGCCATCAAAATCCTGACCTCTCCAAGCGGTATTATCTAGAATATAACTCTTCAGATTTCTACTGTCACCATCAAAATAATTCTTACGAAGATCCTTTGCATCGCCCTCCCAAATAGGATGTTCATGCTTAGTATCCGTAGCCGCATAAACTGTAGCCCGAAGATTTACAAGATTTCTCAAAGCAACCGTTTTGTATTCAACTAGGTCTTTGTTTCCATCATCATTTGGAGAAATGGCAATACGGACATTCCCTTTTTCGTCCAACTGAAGAACATGCTTACCTTCAGCATTTTGTTCAATCCCAAGAACAGTAATTCGGCGTCCTTGGCGTTGACCTTTAGACACTAGAAGGTCATTTTGCAAGGTAGCTAGATAGGTAGCATCATTAGAGTAGTTAACGGCGGGATTTTCTTTGTCTACTTCCGTGTAAAATCCATTTTTCCCTTCTCGGACAAGATTGTAAATTGGTTTTTCGACAGCAGGGAGATTTTGGAATTCACCTCGGAAGCCCATAAATGCAAGACTTACAATATCCCCATCATCTGCTGGATCTACAAAGCGAACAAAACCTTCAAGGAAATAGCCATTTGACATTTGTTTGCTGAGTTCAGCAGCAAATTTTCGAGCATCCACTTTAACAGTGACTGTTTGACTGCTGTGGGCTTTGACCGTCACTTCAGGCCAGACTGTCTCCGTTAGTTTTCGAGGTCGAAGGGTGAATTTTCCATCTTGGACTTCGTCTGTATTGGTATTCACCACCATCTTGAGAGTGCGGTCAGTATCTGAAATGTTGTGTACAGTGACCTTGAAAGTAAATTGATCTCCAACATTTCCTAAAGTCACGCTTGGATAACCATTTTCACCCGTTACATAGAGGTCTGTTGACACTGCAGCAGCTGTATCCACAATACCAGAACCTTGCTGACGAGGAGAGGTATAAGTGCCTGTGTCCTTATTAACATGTGGTTTTGCAGTTGACATGATCAAGGCCTTGACAGTCTCTGATACTTGCTCAGGAGTCAATTCTGGATGGTGTTTTTGAAGGTATTCCTTAACCAGAACTGCAACACCCGTAACGTGAGGAGCCGCCATACTGGTTCCGCTGATACTACCGTAGGTATTGTCATTAAAGGATGAGTAGATATTGCCACCAGGAGCTGTCACATCTGGTTTCAATTGTCCATCGGTAGTCACTCCCCAACTTGAAAAGTCAGATAGCTGATTGGCTACATCAGAAGGACGATTATCCATCTTACCATTAAAAACAATCTTGTAGTTTCCTGATTTTAAGGCTTCACCATACTGTTTAGAAATAAATACAGAAGGAATTTTCTTTGCTTCATCATCAATAGCCATATTGATGTTTGCACCTTCTACATTATTGTAGATCAAAGCACCAACTGCACCGTGTTTTCGTGCATTTTTGATCTTCTCTGAAAAGTTCATAGCTCCTCGCTGAATGAGGGCAAGTTTCCCAGTTAAATCCAACTTCGCAAAGTCTTCTTCACGACCTAACCCTGCTTCGACGTATTCGTACTCTTTTCCTTTTTCAAAGTCCTTATCTGCTTCAGGTTGATTATAATCAAATTTTCCGTTATGAAGGCCGGCATTTCCCTCTAGACCTTTAACTTCAAAAACGGCTGTTGTCAATGTTTTATTGTTGACAGAAGCAACTGAAATTGAGTCTTCAACAGTGGATGGATTTCCAACCAAGCCATAGTCTGGGTTTTCGGCTAGCGGTTTTGAATAACCATTTCCAAATGTATTGCTGTTTCCTGCTGAGATAAGAACAGATACTCCCTTGGCACGAGCCCGTTTGATGGCATCCACGATATCGGAACCAGCATCCACCATAGAACCAGTGCTAGATCCCAAACTCATATTAATAGCATCTGCTCCTAAGGCAACTGCATCATCAATCGCCTTTACATAAAGGGCAGAACTGGTCGTTTTTTGGCGGTCTGAAAAGACACGCATAAACATGACTTGGGCTTCTGGCGCCACACCATAAACTTTTTCGCCATTCGGTGCTTCTTTATCAGGATTTCCAGCTGCAATCCCTGTTACGTGCATCCCATGAGAAGTTCTTTCTGCTTCTTTGATTTTATCTGTTCCGTCAAAGTAGTCATAGGCATAGACAACCTTATCGCTATACCATTTACCGTAATCGATTCCAGCAGCCTTTTTAGCTGCTTCGATAGCTTCCTTGTTTTTAAATTTTGCTTTTGACGGATCCGAAATTCGAAGAACCTCATGATTCAAATCAAGCCCTGAGTCAATAATGGCAACAACGGTCCCTGTCCCCTTGTAACCAGCCTTCCAAGTTTTCGGTACTGTGATGATATCATTGCTTGAAAGACTATTTGGTTTTGCAGACTCAGTTTTTTCTTGTTCTTTTTCTGTAGTTGCTGTTTCTCCATTAGTTTTAGGAGCTGTCGTTGCTTTAGCCTCTTTTTTCTCTATGGTAGAGGACTTCTCAGTAGCAGGCGCTGTACTGGTATCGACTGTTGTTTCTTTTTGAACGACACCTTGATTTTCTTCTTTTGCAACTGCGCTATCTTTTCCTGATTCTTGGGCTTCGGCAGTTTTATCAACCGGAGCATCTACCTTAGCATCTTGTTTACTAGCATCCTCTTTAGAAGTTTCAACTTCTTGTTTCTCTCCAACTACTGGTGCTATCCCATTAGTATTGGTTTGGTCAGTAGAAGAGTTTGAGTGTTTATCGTCTTTTAGCTCTGTCTTAATTTCCTGAGTTTGAGCTTGATTTTCACCTGTACTCTGCTCATTGGCACTGACTTGACTTGCTCCAAAAACCAATGCAGTTCCCAATAAAACTGAAGCAAGACCAAATTTGTATTTCCGTAATGAAAAACGTTGTCGTCTATTCATAAATAATCTCCTTTTTCTTTAAAGTATACCTATTATAACGCAAATAATCATAAATTTTCATAAAAATCTGAATTGTCACAAAAATGTAATATTTACGTATATATTTTACTTATTTAATTTTATAATTCGTGTTATTTGCCCCATCAAACCAAAGTTTTTTAAATTCTTTCCTATATTTCAATCCATAAAATTATTTCATTATACAAACAATTTAGATTTTTTATACATAAAAAGACTAGGATTTAAAATTCCTAGTCTTTGTTAATTCGGTATAAATCGATTTTAAAAATTAAAAATCCATCTCATCCACACGAGGTGCGCCCGAAGTCACTGAAATTGTCTTTAAGACTTCTCGCTCGTCTTTGCTGAGTTCAATTCCAAAACAGTCAAGATTGCTCTGGATGCGAGAGGCTGTCACGGACTTAGGTAGGGGTAAAAATCCTTCTGCCAAACTCCAAGCCAAGGCAATTTGAGCCACTGTTTTCCCATGCTTCGCAGCAATTTCTTGGACTTCTTTCTGTTCAAACAACTCTCCTTGTCCAAATGGCCCCCAAGCCTCTAAGAGAATTCCTTTCTCTCTACAGTAGTCAACCACTTCCTCTTGATAAACTCCTGGTGCCAAGCGCACCTGATTGACCGCTGGAATGACTCTTGCTGTCTCAAGCAAGGCATCCAAATGATGAGGAAGGAAATTACTAACGCCGATAGCACGGATTTTGCCTTCTTGGTAAAGATCCTCCATCGCTCTCCAGACTTCAGCATTGCGAGTTTTCCATTCGTCATTTTCTCTTAAAGGTTTTGGATTTGGCCAATGGATAAGGTACAAATCTAGATAATCCAATCCCAGTTTTTCCATTGATTCTTCAAATGCTTGGCGAGCTTCATCATAGCTGTGATTGGTATTCCAGAGTTTGGTCGTTACAAAGATTTCTTGTCTTGGAATACCGCTATCTCGAATAGCACGACCAACACTTTCCTCATTTTTATAGATAGCTGCAGTATCGATATGACGATAACCAGCCTTTAAGGCTTCTAAAACGGCTTGGTAGGCTACCTCTCCATTTTCAGCTTTCCATGTTCCAAATCCTAGTACAGGAATTGAAACTCCATTATTAAGGGTATAAGATTTCATCGTTTTTCCTTTCTATGTGAAGAAAATCTAAAGAAACAAAATCCTGATTATCAGAACACTTGCTCCTTTAGATTTTAACAATTATTGATCACGATCGTAATAGATCTCGTGAGCCTTCAAGCGAGAATTGAGCAATTCAGGAACGGTCACAAATGTATACCCTTCACCCTTTAAATACTCAATGACACTTGGTAGAGAATTAACTGAAGGACCATGGATATCATGCATAAGAACGATCGATCCATTACGAACTTGACGTTGTATCTCTGTCAAAATAGCTGTTTCATTCTTACTCTTCCAGTCCAAACTATCCACATCCCACATGATAAAGCTCAAGTCTAGACTGTTACGAATATCATCTGTAATGGCACCATAAGGCGGACGCATGAGTTTAGAGCTTGATCCTAAAACTTGAGTTAACAGATCTTCTGTATCAGTGATTTGCTTTTTAGCATCTTCGAGCGAAAGTTGTGAAAGAACGGGATGACTCCAGCTGTGGTTTCCTACAACATGACCTTCTGATTTCATTCGTTTTAGAAGGTTTTCATTACCTGCAATGTTTTTACCAAGTACAAAGAAGGTTGCTTTTACACCATATTTAGCTAAAGTATCCAAAGCTTGCGTGGTTGTAGTAGGATTTGGACCATCGTCAAAGGTTAAGGCTACAACCTTTTTATTTTTTTGAGCAAAGTATGCTTGGTACAGTTCAGCATCCTTTTCTAATAGATAAGAGGACTCAATGACATCAAAGAAACTAGATATTGGCAAAGCAATTTCCTCAACAGTCTCTCCAGCATTAGCAGGATAAAGGATGATTTGACTATCCTTATAATCAAAGCTCCAAGATGTCAATTCTTGGTCTGTGAAGCTCTTTATAACTTGATCAATTTTTGCCTGGTCAAGTTTCTTATCTTCTAGAGTTGATTTGATTTGACTCAGTAAGAGTTCCTTAGCCTTACTTGCATCTTTGAAGAGTTTACTGAGGTCAAAAGCTTTCCCATCTTCGGTCAAGAAAATTTTCCCTAAAGAAGTCTTTTCTTTTTCTTCAACCTTTGATGCAGACAAATCGTAGACTTGCTTGCTGATATTACGAGCAACAACTCCCTTTAAGACGGGATCCAATTGCTCACTATAATAAAAGACCAAGTCCTCTTTATCTTCCAGCTTTTCTTTAATATCCTGGTTGATTTTTTCTCTAACAGACGCAATGACTTCCTCTCCTTGCAGAGGGTAGTAGGCAATCACCTCAGCTTGACCTTTTCGGAAATGGTCCTTCTGACTACCTGAGTTGAATTGCTGGTCCTTTTCGCTTTTTAGCGCTTCAATTTTTTGTTCGTAAGATTGCTTTTGTAGTAGCTTATAACCAATAGCACTTCCTAATAGAATCGTAGCAATTCCTAAGATTCCAACAAGGGAAAGCAATAGCCTTCTCGTTTTATCGTGAGAAACACGTTTCGCTCTATTTTTTTTCATATTTCCATCATATCAAATCGAGGCTATTATTTCAATGATAAACAAGAATTCTGATTTCTTTTTAGAAAAATAAAAAAGCTTAGAAATCTTCTAAGCTTCTATTTTTAAAAACGAATCGCTTCACGTGTTTTCTCATATGAAGTTACAAAACGGTTTGTAACTCCTGGTTCAGCAACTTCCAAGGCTTGTGAAATTTTTTCAAATGATGCCTGGTAGTCAAACTCTTTTTCAAAAATTTCAAGCGCTTCGTTGAAGGCCTCTTGGATACGCTCATCAAATGAACGGTAACGGTTTGAGTATTGGAGTAGTTGCTCAGTCAAGGTTGCATATTGAACGATATCATAGGTTTCTGTTTCAAGTGCTTCCATATCATTTGTTGCGACTTCAAGAATTCGTTTAACCGATTCAATATTCACTTGTGGTTGTTCTAACTCTGCCATCAAATCTTCTGTGTTATGACTTGCAGTAAAGAAAAGCTTCAAGAAACTTTGAGGAATACCTGGCAAGTTTCTCTTCTCCATGTAACGTTTGATGGTGTGCAAACGATTCACATAGACATTGGCTTTTTGGCGAGCATTGAGGTCGTCTTTTTCAATTTGCGCAAGTCGTTCGCTAACTGAGATTTGCTCATCCTCTATATCCTTGAGGTTGCTTTGAAGCATTTCCAACTGTTCTTCAAGAGCAGAGTAGGCTTGTGTTGACTCACCTTGATCCTCTGTCACTTCCATGATTGCCGTATCAAGTGCAGCCAATTCTGCTTGAAGACGACGAACATGATTGCCATCACTTTCAGGAAGAAGGTAGGTTTTAGTCAAGCGTTCAAGGTCCTGAACAAGCACCTGATTATTTTCTTTCAAGTGGTTGAGATAAGTTGGTAATGTAGCAAGAAGACTTTCAACCACTTTTTGAGCTGCAATTTCACGAGTGAAGATATCATAAAGTGCGTTGATTTCTTCTTGGATGCGATTATTTTCATACTCTGCATTGTCCAATTCCAACTGACGAATATTTTCTTGATTATTTTTCAGAGATTCATGCAAAAGTTGGAAACGAGACTCGATATCTGTTTCTGTAAAGTGGTAGTTGGCATCCAACAGCTTGCGATAACCTTCTTCCAAATCTGCTAATTGGTCTGGCAATTCCTTTGTCAAGGTTTCAACAAGAGCTGGAATTCGCTCAACAATGTGTGTCAAAGCAAGAATATGATTTTCAGTTGAATCAAGAATTGCTGCCGCTTCAACTGGGTCACCTGATGAGTTCAAGGTAACAAATTGAGAGAATTCAGATTGGATGTTTTCCAATTGTTTCTCAATCTCAGGAAGGGCCTTCCCATATTTCTCAGAATCTTCTGCAACGGTATGTTGAAGGGATTCAAACAAGTCCAAGGCATGAAGGACACGTCCACTATTCTTAGATTCTTGCTTTTCAAGTTCAGAAAGGGCATTGCGAATAGCTGCAATATCCTCTTCAATTAAACCAATCTGGCTTTCAATTTGATCAAGTTTGTGTGTTGCCTTAAAGAAACGGAAAGAATTGTTGTAGCTTTCAGCTTCAAAAAGGTGATTTTCAATATCAGCAAATGAGTTCAGAGATAAATCAACCCATTTTTGGTTCCATTCACGGAAGGTCACCTGGCTTTGACCAATCAAGTGCATGTTTTTAACGGCTTCAACCTCATCATTTACAGGAAGGTTGTAGAGTTCTTCTTTTCTTTCTTCAAGGGCCGTTAATCTGCTTACATTACGCTTACGTAAAAAGATGGCTGTTACATAAGCTAAGATCAGAATGACTGCAATCGCAACCATTAGATAAATTAGTTGTCCATTAGACATATCAAACTCCTTTTATACTAGAAACAATCGTAATGATTATATCATATTTTTTAAACCAAGGGAACTATTTCCCACATTTTTTAGACGTCAAGTGTACTGTAAACAGCGTTTTCTTCGATAAATTCGCGACGAGGTTCTACTCGATCTCCCATCAACATATCAAAGATTTTATCTGCTTCGGCAGCATCATCTACCGAAACACGCGCCATCAAGCGATGTTCAGGATCCATGGTTGTTTCCCATAATTGGTGGTCATCCATTTCTCCCAAACCTTTATAACGTTGGATGGTTGGTTTTGAGCGCCCTTCACTATGACGTGCTAAGGCTTCTTGGAGTTTAATTTCTTGATCTGCACCAGGTTGAATGTATTCTTTGATCTCACTTCCAACTTTAACCCCATAAATCGGTGGTTGGGCAATGTAGACATAACCTGCCTCTAAGATTGGCTTCATGTAGCGATAAATCAAGGTTAGCAAGAGAGTTCGAATGTGGGCTCCATCAACATCGGCATCGGTCATCAAAACGAGTTTTTGGTAACGAGCCTTAGTGACATCAAATTCTGCACCAAATCCTGTTCCCATGGCTGTGAAAAGACTTCGAATTTCTTCGTTTGCAAGGATTTTATCCATGCTAGCTTTTTCAACGTTCAAGATCTTACCACGAATTGGAAGGATAGCCTGGAACTCACGGTTACGACCAGATTTGGCTGATCCACCAGCTGAGTCTCCTTCGACGATGAAGAGTTCGGTTTCAGCTGGGTTGTTCGAAGAACAGTCTGCTAGTTTTCCAGGAAGATTGGAAATTTCCAAACCAGATTTCTTGCGTGTGACTTCACGCGCACGCTTGGCAGCTACACGAGCCTTGGCAGCCAAGATCCCTTTTTCCACGATACGCTTAGCAATCTGTGGATTTTCCATGAGAAAATCAGAGAAGGCATCGCTGAAGAGGCGATTGGTAATCTTGACTACTTCACTATTCCCCAGTTTGGTCTTGGTTTGTCCTTCAAACTGCGGATTTGGATGCTTAACTGAGATAACTGCTGTCAAACCTTCACGGACATCTTCTCCTGTTAGGTTATCTTCATTGTCTTTTAGTAGCTTATTCTTGCGGGCATAATCATTGATAACACGCGTCAGAGCTGTACGGAAACCTTGCTCATGTGTTCCACCTTCATGGGTGTGAATGTTATTGGCGAAACTCATAACGTTTTCGTGGTAACCGGTTGTGTACTGCATGGCTACTTCAACTGTGATATCATCCATCTCACCGTCTGTGTAGATTGGTGTATCAAAGATCACATCCTTGTTCTCGTTGATATATTCAACGTAGCTAGCAATCCCACCCTCATAGTGGTAATGTTTAGTCTGTTCGAGACCTTCACGCCTATCTGTGATGGAGATTCGAAGGCCTCGATTCAAAAAGGCTAGTTCTTGAATACGTTTGTTTAATTTTTCAAAGTCAAAAGTTGTTGTTTCTGTAAAAATCTCTGGATCTGGTGTGAAGTGAACTGTTGTTCCCGTTTTATCCGTATCTCCAACCACCTCAAGATCAGCAACAACATGACCACGACGGTATTCTTGGTAATGAATCTTACCATTTTTGTGGACATGAACATCTAGTTGCGTTGAAAGAGCGTTTACTACTGATGAACCTACACCGTGCAATCCACCTGAAACCTTGTAACCGCCACCGCCGAATTTTCCTCCAGCGTGAAGAACTGTAAAGACGGTCTCAACAGCGGGACGTCCTGTCTTTTCCTGAATATCAACAGGAATTCCACGCCCATCATCCACTACGGTGATGGAGTTATCTGGCTCTATAAAGACTTGGATGTGACTGGCAAATCCAGCTAGGGCTTCGTCAATTGAGTTATCAACGATTTCCCATACTAGATGGTGAAGACCTTCTTTTGAAGTCGATCCAATATACATACCTGGACGCATACGAACAGCTTCAAGTCCCTCCAAAACTTGAATTTGACTGGCATCATAATCCTGTGCCTGTTGATTTTTGATTTCTTCTGTCATTTTTTCCCTTTTCTTACATGTCTATTGCTTGTCTCAATGTCGCAACGTTATTAAAAAGATAGGCATCTAAGCCAGCAGCTTTACCTGCTTCTACATCTATATTTCTGTCACCAATGACCAAACCAGATGTAATATGATATTTATCACGTAAATAAATCATGGACTCAGGATCTGGTTTTCGTTTAAAGCCAGAACTGGCAGTCACCACCTCGGTGAAGTAGTTCGCTATCTGGGTCTTAGCAAGAAGTTCTAGAACTTGGTCATTTCGATGAGAAACCAAGAAATGGCGACCACCCTTGTCCGAAACGTCTTTGAGTAATTCTGGAATTCCCTCAAACAAAACTGGATGTTCTAGCTCACGCGCTTCATTTTCTTTATAGTTCTCTAAAAAATCCTCGATATCTGGTGCAAACTTCTCGATGGCAAAAGCTGTCGAAACCTTCAAAGCTTCGTAGACTCGGTCGTGTTCTTGCTCTATTCCGTATTGGGCTAAGGTTTCTACAAAGGCTGCAGTAGAAGTCTCATAATTATCCAATAGGGTACCACCTAAATCCCATATATAGTCGTGATATTTCATACCCTTCATTATACCATTTTTTTATGAAAAAAGCGATGATTTCCTAGATTTTTCGGCTCTATAATTTATATAGAGAGTAAAACACTATTGCATCTATGGAGCCTTTTTGTGAAGAATAGCTCCTCTATAAATAATCAAGCAAAATCTTTCTTATCTCAAATGTACAAATTAAAGAATAGAAACTACTAACAACCGCGTCATTGTTCACAAACGAAACGCTTTTGGATTTTCAAACTTTAAAAATAGAATACTCATTGCTTTGAATACCACAATAGAGTGCAGAAAAAGATTATTCCAATATGGAGTCCCTTGTTAATTCATTACAGTTCCCAATGATTCCATCTTTCTTTTCAATTGTAATTTATTCTCCAAACAGGCAAAAAACGATAACGTCCTTTTAAGGTGTTATCGTTTTTGTATATCATCAGATAAAGTTTGATTTTTATTGAGCTAAATTCGATTAGTTTCTTCCGAAGTTTTGACCTCTACCATCGCGGTCAAAATACATCCAACTTCCATCTTCAAGTTGAATCCATTTGCTTCGAGCCATATCCCCTGAATTGGCATCGAAATATCGACTAACCCCATTCACATCAACAACTTTTCCTTTGACTTGCTTGCCGTCTTGCGTGAAATAGAGAGTCTGTTGACCAACCTGCTGCAAGCCTGTCACTGCTTTTCCATCTTGATCAAAATAGTACCACTCATTTTGGGAACCTTCGACAAACTTGTTGGTTGCCATCTCTCCTGAGTTAGCATCAAAGTAACGGATACTCTTATCTGAA